>DDIP01000404.1:8582-9824 GCA_002338605.1 Proteobacteria bacterium UBA1847
GGGAAAAACCAGGAGCCGGTGTCGCGGTCGATGAGATTGGTATGCTTGCCGATCCAGCCGAGGCCGCTTTTTTCTGCGATCGCCTTCTCGAGGACGGGTGCACTATCGACGAAAACCCGGTAACCAAATGTCCCAACGCGTTCTTCAATACGTCTTGCCAGTGCCCGGAGTCGTCCTTTCATGACCTTGTGATAGTCACGACCGAGTGCGTAGCGAGAGATGTACGCGCGCGACTCATGATCAAGCAGGGCCCGGGCGTCATCTTGTGGTTCAGGCAGATAATCCATGCGAACAGAAATGATGCGCAACGTTCCGGGTACCAGGTCCTGTGGCCGGCTGCGCTTTACACCGTGCCGTTCCATATAGTCCATTGAGCCGTGAAAACGAAGCGTCAGCCACTCCGCCAGGCGGTCTTCCGCCTGGCCCAGGTTAACGTCACTGACACCGCAGCGTTGAAAACCCAGTTCGGCGCACCAGTCGACAATGGAGCTTTTCAGCTCCAGCATGTCGGTTCTCGCGTTTTTGTGGGTGGTTTTCATCATTGTCCGTTTCGTCCCTGGCCACAGTATAATCATCGCGATGCAATCCCTGCCCGCAAACATTTACTCCGTGGCGTCAGTCCGCGAGATGGATCGCATTGCAATTGAAGAACAGGGCATCGAAGGATACACATTGATGCAGCGTGCCGCCGCGGCGGCACTGATCATCGCCCAGCAGGCATTTCCTGATGCCAGGCGCTGGCAGATTGTCTGTGGCGCGGGAAACAACGGCGGCGACGGTTATGTTCTCGCTCAGCTGGCGGCACGGGAGGGAATCGCGGTTTCGGTGATGTCGCTCGTCGATGCCGATTCGCTCGACGGCGATGCGGCCCGGGCTCAGGCTGACTATCGGTCTGAAGGCGGCGTCGTATCCACGTGGAGCGGCAAGCTTGACGACGATGCCGAGCTTCTGGTCGATGCGATTCTCGGCAGTGGGCTGGAACGCGACGTCAGTGGCGCATTTGCTGCGGCTGTTGACAGGATTAATACTCATCGGGCGTCGGTTCATGCTCTCGACATTGCGACCGGGATTCATGGTGACACCGGCGCGGTAATGGGGTGCGCGATCCGGGCGGACATCACAACCACCTTCGTCGGGCTGAAAGCAGGCTTGTTCCTGGGCGAAGGACCCTATCATTGCGGTCGAATTTCGTTCGCAGGCCTGGGTATCGACGATGCCGCTCGCGCTGGGCTGCCGGTCCTG
>DDIP01000405.1 GCA_002338605.1 Proteobacteria bacterium UBA1847
CCGAGTGGCTGTATCTGCCGTTTCTGTTTTATCTGCTACCGCTGTCATGGGTTTCCTCAACCGGCTTTCGCCCGGAAAATGGCCACATCCGAATTCGCCGTCCTGGGGAATCGTGGTGCCAGCTCGAATGGCCTGCCAATCGCAAAGCCCTGTGCATATCCAGCACCCAGTTCAGCGACGATCTTCAGGGTCTCTTCGTTCTCGACAAACTCCGCAATTGTCTTGATGTTTAGCGTTTCTGCGATATCGATGATCGACTTGACGAAAATTCGGTCCGTATGATCATGAATCAGATCACGAACGAACATGCCGTCGATCTTGATGTAATCGACCGGCAGTTTTTTCAGGTAGGCAAATGACGACAGGCCACTGCCGAAATCATCAAGCGCAAACTGACAGCCCATCTCCCGCAGCTCGGCCATCAGATTTCCGGCCTCGGAAACGCTGCGAATTACAGCCGTTTCGGTTATTTCGAAATTGATCGTACCGGGTGGCAAAGGCGACCGCGCAATCGCTGCCTTTAAGAACTCCGCGAATCGCTTGTCGCCGACGCTGCTGCCGGAGAGATTGATCCAGTAGCTGCGTTGTTCGGCCTTGAACGCGCTGTGGATGAACAAGGTATCCAGCAGGCTTTGCACAACCCATTTGTCCAGTTCGACGCTGAGTCCATAGCGCTCGGCCGCTGGCAGGAATGCGCCGGGTGGAATCAGTTTGCGCGATTCAGGATCGCGGAGCCTGAGAAGAATCTCCAGGCGCTCGGGCTCGTCAGCGTTTGCGATGATCGGTCTGATCGGTTGTGCATAAATGGCGAAGCGATTCCTATCCATTGCTTCACGAATTCGCTGGACCCATCGTACTTCGCCGCGGTGAACTCGTGCAGAGTCGGCATCACCATCAACCATGTGTACCCGGTTGCGACCCGCTTCCTTTGCGGCATAGCAGGCAGCATCCGCGAGTTGCTGCAGTTCGTTGATATCACCAACGTTCTTGTCGATGGGAACGCCACCGATACTGACCCCGATACGATAAGTTTCAGAGTCCCAGTGAAAACGAAAGGTTTCGATCCGGCTGCGAATGGATTCCGCGATTCTCCGTGCGACATCCGTTGGGCATTCCCAAAGAATGATTCCAAACTCATCGCCGCCCAGGCGGCCGACGATGTCGTTCGCTCGCACGCTGTCATTCAGAATCTCGCTGACCGCGCGTAGCAATTGATCGCCCGCTGTATGTCCGGAAGTATCGTTGACGACCTTGAACTGATCAAGATCCATGAACATCAAATAGCTTTGTTTGTTCGACTCGGCTCCACTCTTCCAGGCCTTTTCGAGCTGCGTCTCGAATGCCCGTCGATTCAGCAGTTCTGTCAGTTCGTCATAGCTCGCCTGGTACTCAAGCTGTACCGTCAGCTTGAGCGACTCCGTAATATCCTGGATCTGAAAGACTGCGTAGAGAAAGTCGCCACCTTCGTTGCGCACTGCCGACAGGCTGGCAACGGCCTTGAGGTCTTCGCCATCGTGGCCGATGCACGCGAGATTCATATCCAGATCGTTGGTCAATCCTTGAACGAGCTGGTCATATCGAGCCTCAAAGGCGACGCGATCTTCGTCGGCAACATTGTCGACAAATTTTGCATCCGGCAACTGACGGCATTCAGGCCAGAACATACCTGCCAGCGCAGGATTTGCATCGAACAACACACCCTGGGCGTCGATCAAACCAAGGCCGATCGGAGCGTTCTGGAATGCCTGTCGAAAACGCGTCTCGATTTCCGCTCTTGCCTCGACCTCCTGCGACAGCCGCTCATTGGTTTTTTGCAGATTCTGCCGGGCGGTTTCGATAGAACGGGTACGTTCCTCCACCTGGGCCCGCAGGGTTTCATTCATCCATTCAACATTTCGTGTGCGATAGGCGACAACATATCGCACAATCAGCAATCCGAGTATCAGCGCGCCCAAGACAAACCAGGGCTGTTGCCAGAAATACGGCAGAACAGTGAACCGCTGGCTGGCGACATGCGGACTCCACTCCCCGCCTGAGAATCGCGCCCTGACCATGAATTCGTAGCTGCCCGGCGGGACTTTCGGATAATTGACCGACCGGTTGGTCGTCGGTGTTCCCCATGCCTGATCGGCTCCGACAAGGCGATAGCTGTACTGCATGGCGCTCGGAGCCAAGACAGAAATCGCTGCAAATTCGATATGTGCGCCGAAGTCCGTAGGCGCAAGTTCCTGTCCATCGTGAATTGGACGGCCGTCCGATTCGGACTCCACGCGAATAATGGTCGGCGTGGGTTCCGGAATTTCCTGCATTGGCTGCGATGTATCCATACGCGTTGCACCGTCGACCGTGCCTATCCAGAGACAGCCAGTAGAGTCGAGGAAACTCGAGTGAACATTAGTCTCCATGCCAATGAAGCCCAATTGAGGGCTGTAGTGGATGAAGCGCGGCTCCCCTGGTACGAACTGGTACAGGCCCTGCTCGCCGCCGACGACAACCGTGCCGTTGTCCAACGGCTCCACAAGGTAGGCGGTCTGGTCTGCGAGCGGGGAGTGTGCGCCATAGTCCGTGAATTGACCGGACTCATAGTAGAAGACCCCACCCTCCTCGGTCGAAATCCAGGCGGCATCGGGACCAGTCAGACGCAGATGATTGAACAGTCGACGCGAGTCATTGTCCGTGTCGACGATGATTCGTTCCTTGAATCCCCCGTCCTTCTGAGGCTGCAGATGCACGATGCCAATTTCGTCGGCGGCATACCAGATGCTGCCATCCTCCCAGGTGTCCAGCGTATAAACAGAGGTTGGTTTTGGTGTCGGATACCGCGTCAGCCTTGCGTCTTCCGGGTCATAACGAAACACGCCTGAGCGAATGGTCGAGAACCAGATGGCACCATCTGCTGCAATATCGACATCGAGAACTTCCAGATCCTTCGTCCCTTCGACATAGTCCGCCTGCAACGATTCAGCATCAATGCTGAACAGGCCACGATGCGTCATGCCGGCCCAGACTGTATTCGCGGCGTCAACTACCACGTCCCGCACTGTACCGGCCGGCAATCCTTGTTTCTCACCGACAACGGTCAACGTTTCGTCCAGGCCGCGCAGTAGCAGGTTGTTCTGTGTCGCGAACCAGAAGCGTCCGAGTCGATCTTCTGCAACTCCCCAGACCGTTACCAGGTCGTCACTGGTTCGCAGTCGATAGTGCCGAAACCGGTCACCGAGGAAGCGAGTCAATCCTGCGCCAGTCGACAACCACAATGAGTTTTCTGAATCGATAAAAATAGAAGTCACACGATCCAGGCCGTCGAATTTTCGCACTGCTGTATCGCCAGTTTTTTCTTCGTCATCGAAATGATTGAAGCGGAAGAGTTCTGACGACGACGCCGCCCAAAGCGTGCCGGTCTTGTCTGCCGCGATACTGACGAGTTCGAGCTCGGTCGGAATGCTCGCCTTCGGGTGAAACTGACCATCGTCAAATATTCCAAGCACACGTGTCTTGTCGACCGCAAACAAGTCACCATTGCTATCGACGTGAATCCGTCGAATATCCGCGTCCAGAAGCTCAAGCTCCGCTTCGGATTTGTAATGCAGTTGATAGAGTCCTGTCGTGGACTCAACGTAGACGACGTCGCCGTCAACCGCGAGATCAGTGATTCCCGTTGAAGCGTCCCCGGCGAGGTATTCACTGTTGTATATGTCACCTTCCCTGGATATCTGCAGGATTCCAACGCCCTCGACCACCGCCAGGACGGTGCGGCCCACAGACTCCAGTGCCAGAACCGGCTTGCGCACCTTCTCGCTCGGGGC
>DDIP01000423.1:0-743 GCA_002338605.1 Proteobacteria bacterium UBA1847
GCATGATATTCCTTCGGGAATTTCACCTTGAAGGTCTTTTCTTCGCCCGCCTTGACTCCCGTCAGGCCCTTCTCGAAGTCAGGAAGCATCTGGCCGGCACCGAGCACGACGGGATAGTCTTTGGCCTCGCCACCTTTGAATACTTCACCTTTGAGTTTGCCGACGAAATCGATTGTAACGCGATCGCCTTCGGCACTCTTGCGATCAACCTCTTGCCAGCCGGCTTTTTGCTTGCGGAGGTTCAGCATCATGTCGTCAAGGTCGCTGTCATCAATAGTGACCTCAGGCTTCTCAATCTTGATTTTCTCAAGATTCTTGAGCTCGACAACCGGCATGACCTCAAACGTGGCCGTGAAGGCGAAGGTCTTGCCGTTTTCCTCTTCCGTTTCAATTTTCGGGCCGCCAGCCGGAGTGAGCTTCTCGCGCGTCACCGCCTCGGTATAGCTTTTTTGCAGTACTTCGCTCAAAACTTCCTGGCGGACCTGCTTGCCGTAGCGTTTCCTGACAACGTTCGCCGGCACCTTGCCAGGACGAAAACCCTTGATCTTGGCCGTGCGGCCAACGGATTTCAGGCGGGAATTAACTTGTTGCTCGATTGGCTCAAGAGGCAGCTCAACGCGCATGCGGCGCTCTAGAGTACCTGTCGATTCGACAGTGACGTCCATTCTATAAATTCTCTATTTATTAGTTGCTTAACAAGGATTTGATGACCATTTGGACGTGGTGCGAAAGGAGAGACTCGA
>DDIP01000423.1:894-2541 GCA_002338605.1 Proteobacteria bacterium UBA1847
GCGTCTACCAATTCCGCCACTCTCGCACGAATCGTGCGATAAAATCACCCGCAATCTCGTCCAGCCGAACATTATACCGTGACATTGTCAGGCATTGGAATCCCCGCGGTTCGGCTAGGACAGGAAGCCGAATCGGTGTTTGAGTTTGGCGTCGAGGCTGTGCACGCGGCCGGCATGGACGGAAGCCAGTACCACCAGGATCATGAACCAGAGAACGTCGTGGTTCTGGGTATCCAGCAGGCCCTGCCCCTTGGTGAACCAGAACATGGCCACCAGAAAGGCACCGGCAATTGCCGCGTATCGAGTCGCCAGCCCGAGCACCAGCGCCACACCGAGCGCCAGCTCGCCCCAGGCCACCAGGAACGCAAATATCCCGCTGTTCGGTAGCACGACGGATTCGAGAAACGGTCGCATGAAGCCAAAACTTTTCTCCAGGTTGCCCGTGACAAACCCCGACAGTCCGTCGGCGAAATTGGGGTTCGTGACTTTGCCAAAACCGTACTTGACAAAAAACACGCCGGTATAGACACGCAACAGCGTTACAGGCCAAAGGTGTGCTGTCTTTTTCTTCGTAAATTCGTTCAGGCTTGACATCTCGGCATCCCCCGGCAGCAGGCAGCGAATATCATACAGCGAATATTTAAGATTCCCATTGGCTAATGGACGGCTGATGCATAGTATTGGCACATGAATAATGACGAACTGAATAACCCGCAACATCACGGTATGAACGTGGCCGGTCTGCGCAGGTCTGCGACCGGATTTGCGCTCGATCGCGAAGACCTCGACGACGACCCCGTCGTGCAATTCGAAGGTTGGTTTAAGTACGCCTGCGAAACCGTCGCGCTGGATCCCAATGCGGTTGCGCTGTCGACGGTCGATGGCGAAGGCCGGCCAAGCTGTCGCACGGTACTGTTGAAATCTTTCGATGAGAATGGCTTCGTGTTCTATACCAACTACGAAAGCAATAAGGCACGGCACATCGAAGTCAACCCGAACGTTTCGATGCTGTTTTTCTGGTCAGACTCCGCCCGGCAAGTGAGGATTCGCGGTCGGGCCGAACGCATGTCTGCTGCGGAAACGCTCAAATATTTCGTGTCCCGCCCGCGCGGCAGCCAGATCGGTGCCTGGGTATCAGCGCAAAGCAGCGTCATATCGTCACGATCGTTGCTTGAAACCAAGTTCCAGGAGATCAAGACGAAGTTCAAGAACAAGGAAGTGCCATTGCCGTCGTTCTGGGGCGGTTATCGGGTCGTACCGGAAGTTTTCGAGTTCTGGCAGGGACGGCGAAATCGCCTGCATGACCGTTTTCAATACACGCGGCAGAACGACGGAAGCTGGGCGATCGAGCGCCTTGCACCCTGATTTCAGGCGAAAGAGGCGCTGGTGCGGTTGTAAGGGTCTGTCGCCCTCGAACCCTCAGACTCGAAATCGATTTCCAGCTTAACTTCGCAGGGTTCAACGCCACTCATCCAGATCGTGCGCCCAAGATAATCGGTGAAGACTTTTGGCGGGCGCCGAATGCGAATCGTATCGCCGATGTGTTGTGATTCCAGATTTTCCATGATCGATTTGTCGGCGAGACTGAGAATTTCTTTAGTCTGCCTCGCCGAACATCAACAAGAAAAGTGGTGGGCCCTCGGGGGC
>DDIP01000095.1 GCA_002338605.1 Proteobacteria bacterium UBA1847
GGGTTTTTCAACGGAATAGGCCAATACTTTCCACTCGCTATAACCGATTCGCACCCGAAAGTTGCCGCTCACGAATGGCCGCTTTCGGGGTATCATAGTGGTTGGCAACCCAACCCGGTCGTTCACCCGACAATGTAACCGCGGGGTTTCATCTCACCACCTATGCTCGAAAAATTTGGCTTGGTTTCATGACAGATTTCCGCATTACAACAAATCGCGATGAATTGGACATACACTTGATCCAGACGTTTCTTACAACGGAATCGTATTGGGCGCGAGGGGTATCATTCAAAGACGTAGAAAAAGCCATGTCGAATTCGCTTTGTTTTGGTGGGTTTATTGGAACCTCGCAGATTGCATTTGCCCGGGTTGTATCCGACTTTACGATGTTTGCGTACTTTCGGGACATGTTTGTTCTAAAGGAACATCGTGGCCACGGTTATGGAAAGGCTCTGGTTCAATCCGTCGTGAACCATCCCGAGTTGCAGGGCTTACAATGCTTTATGTTAGGTACCGACGACGCTCACGGGCTCTACAAGCAATACGGTTTCGTTTCTTATCCTAGCCCTGAGAGACTAATGCTACTCGCGAGCAAGGATGCCTAATTATGCGCCGCCCTGATCGTATTGAATGACTGCCGGTATGGTGTTGATAATCCGAAGCAGCCACTAATCTAGTGCCGCGTCTATTTGGGGCGGAACCAAGGAAGCAGCCGATTGATATGTGATTATCCGAAGCATGGCATTTCATTAGCTTTTTTGCTTTTCGTGCTTTTCGTAGTTTCGGCGTCATACGCCGCGGAACCAGAGCAACAGTCCGACCCTATTACCATAGGCCAGACGTTCACCATTCGATCTGAGGTTCTCGGTGAGGATCGCAAGTACTCCGTCTATCTGCCTGCGTCCTACAAAGCCACGCGGTATGCCCCGCGATCATATCCAGTTCTATATTTGCTTGATGGAGGTCCTCTTTTTCATTCAGCGACAGGTGTCGTGCAGTACATGAGTTCCAACATCAACGGGAATACGCAGATTCCCGAGTTGATAGTCATAGCAGTTTCTAACACTAATCGACAAAGGGATTTGACGCCGTCGCACACGTTGCTCGACGCCGATGGAAAAGAACAGGTAAGATTTGTCACGAGTGGTGGCGGTGACCGATTTTTGCGCTTCTTTCGGGAAGAGTTAATTCCAGAAGTCGAATCAAAATATCGGACCGCGCGGCACCGAACTCTGGTTGGCAATTCCTTAGGTGGACTTCTCGCGTTGCACGCAATGATCCATTCGCCTGATCTATTTCAAGCGTACATTGCAAATGATCCAAGTTTATGGTGGGACGATGCTCTATTAGTTCGGCAAGCAAAGAAAGTTTTTTCGGCGGATTGGCAGCATGTTCAGTCAGTCTTTATTTCATCGGCACGTAGCGATGATGAGCGTATTAGAAATCGGATCGCGGAATTGGACGAATTGTTTTCTGCAGATACGGGTGCACAAACAAGGTTTAAGTATCAGCACTTTGATGCCGAAGATCATGGATCATTATATCTCCCGGGCCTTTACCACGGCCTGAAAAGTGTATTTCTTGGTTACAACATATCATTCGACGATGTCTATTTCGGCGACACTGGTTTGTTGTTGACATCTCATTTTGAGCGGTTATCGGCACGTCTAGGGATAGCGCTTCTCCCTCCGGAATTCCTTGTGGATAATTGGGGGCGCTATGCGCTCCACGGCCTCAAGAACCCGGAGAAGGCGCTAGAGTTTTTCAAAACGAACGAATCAAATTTTCCGGAATCAGCGAACGTGTTCGTCAGTCTAGCCGATGCTTACATCCAGATGCATGAGACATTACTGGCAATCGAAAATCTTGAGCGAGCACTAGAAGCCGACCCAAACCATATTAGACGAGAGTGGACCCGAAAGTCTCTTGCAAGGCTTCGCGAGGCGGTGATCTCAGTTGAGTAGACGGGCAACACCGGAGTGTGTCCGAGCCGAACTGAGTCGGTCGGCAGATATCGCTTGAATCGTCTTTTGCTGATTTGAAGCTGCAGTTGCGCACACGGATTTCAAGCAACGGGGTTGCGACCGTATTCGGCAGTGGCGCATCAATTGGAATCAAGCGCCGCAGCCTGAACCGAAAAGAATAAGGAGTTGAAAATTTACTTTCCATTACCGACCAGAGCAATATCCCTCGCCTGCATGGTCGTTGCCGGGGCCACGTATCTTTCGGCTTCTGCGTGTTCGACTGAAGGCTCGGACCCGATTGCCAGAGTTGAAAGCGGGCTGCTACCACTCGTATCCAGCAACGAACACCTGGGAGCTAGATCCAGCATCGATCGGCGAATGCTCCACTATGGTGTTCCGGGTGTAAGCGTGGCCGTATTTGAGGACGGCAAGATAAAGTGGGCCAAAGGGTACGGTACCGCTCGCTCTAATGGGAATGTGCCGGTGACCGAAACGACGCTCTTTCAAGCAGCGTCGATTAGCAAGTCCGTTACTGCGATCGGAGTCTTGCGACTTGTACAAGATGGTGCAATAGATCTGGATCAAGATGTCAATTCCTATTTGACGTCGTGGCGTGTACCCAGCAGTGCCTTTACAAAAAATCGCGACGTGACTCTTCGAGGTCTTTTGAATCACACTGCGGGAATCACCGTTCACGGTTTTCCCGGCTACGCCCAAGATGCGCCTGTCCCAACGCTCGTCGAGGTGCTGAATGGTGAGGAACCTGCGAACACCGAGCGAATCGAGGTGGATACTCCGATCGGAGAAACTTGGCGATACTCCGGTGGCGGCTACACTATCATCCAGCAACTGCTCATAGATGTTTCACGGCAGTCTTTTCAGCAATACATGGCCGAGAATATTCTTTATCCACTGGGAATGACTAGCAGCACATTCGAATTGAGGTTGGACGAACTACAGGAAGCAGGTATCGCATGGGGCTATCGACCTGGACTCTGTCCGGTGGTCTCCGGGTATCATATTTACCCGGAATCAGCGGCTGCGGGGCTTTGGACGACCGCCACCGACATTGCGCTGTTTGCTATTGGTGTGCATGAATCCGCTGTAGGCAGTCCAAACAGCGTAATTAACAAAGCGCTTGCAAATGAAATGCTTGCCTCCCAGAAGGGAAATTATGGGTTCGGCGTTATGGTCTCCGGCGAGGGAAGGTCACACAGGTTCAGGCACACCGGAATCAATCAAGGGTTCGATTCAATGTATGTCGCCTATTCTGAGCTTGGAACGGGCGCTGTTGTAATGACAAATTCAAATCTAAGCAGCGGGTTAATCAGAGAAATAATTGACAGTGTCGCGCGGGAATATGATTGGCCCGACTATCCTATTCGTGAACAGCGAGTGAGCTCGCCCTTTTCCGAAGATCAACTTGAGAACCTGCCTGGAACGTACGAAATAGAGGAGGGGTTCGATGTCTCGGTGATTAGGGAGGGCGTAAGCTTCCCCGTCAATG
>DDIP01000166.1 GCA_002338605.1 Proteobacteria bacterium UBA1847
CCTGGCCCGGCGCCGACCAGCCAGGCCTCGCCCGCCTGTCCACCCGTCGAATCATCGAGCAATTCGTTCATCAGTGATTCGGCACCGGCGATATCGCCTGCAATGGCCGCCGTTGCTGCCGGCCCGTCAAATACAGCCTCCCAGAAACGCCGTCGACCGAGCAGATCGGTGCAACGCGCGCGAACCCGATCGCGCCAGTTGCCAGCCAGCGCCGCAAGCTTCGAAATTCCAAAGGGCAGCATGGCCTCGATTTGCTCGCGTAGCTTGCGAGCAAGTACGGGTGCTGTGCCACCTGAGGATATCGCGACAACGACCGAGCCACGATCGACGATCGCCGGCGTCAAATAGCTGCAGTTGTCGATGTCATCGACGCCATTGCAGAAGATGCCGGCGAGGCTTGCGCACTGAAAGACGGCTCGCTCCACTGATGGAACGCCCGTTGCACTGACGACCAGCCAATGGCCGGTCACATCGTCCGGCGAGAAATCACGCTCTGTCAGTTTCACGTTGTTGTCATTGGCGAACAGACGGGTTGCCGGATTGAATGCCGGAGCAACCATTTCAAGGCCTGCGCCAGCCGATACCAGCAGGCGCGCCTTGCGAAGTGCGATAGCGCCGCCACCGACAACCAGGCAAGGCCGGTCGCGAAGGTCGAGGAAGGCCGGGAAGTAGTTCACAAGGGATTCCATCAAGATCGAGGCAAGCAGTGTATCCGCCGGCCGCAAGGTCCAAAAGACGCGCTGTTTCTGCTGATATAGCCTTCTGTTATAAGTATCTGGTATACCTGTCACATCAATTGAAACTGTACCGATGCGCACTGGTCATAAACTTCTGGACAGACAACAATAAACGCACTCAAAAGACACCGATGAAACTGCAACAACTCAAGTACCTGCTCGCGATCGTCGACAATGGATTGAACATTACGGCAGCCGCGGAGCGCATGTACACGAGTCAGCCCGGCGTCAGCAAGCAGCTCAAGTTGCTCGAAGAAGAACTCGGCATGCAGTTATTCACGCGTAAGGGCAAGAGTCTTGGTGGAATTACGCCAGCCGGTCACCAGGTCATTGATCGTGCGCGGATCATCATGCGCGAAGCTGACAATATCCGCAGCCTTGCATCAGATTACTACCAGGAAGAAGAAGGCTCACTGTCTATCGCGACGACCCATACGCAAGCGCGTTACGTGCTGCCGGATATCGTTGCAGAGTTTCGCAAGCGTTTCCCGAAAGTCGGCCTGAATTTGCACCAGGGCACGTCGGAGCAAATCGCCGACATGGTCGCCGCCAACGACATCGATTTCGCCATCGCAACCGGCTCCAATGCCCTGTTCGACGAGTTGCTGCTGGTTCCAAGCTATCGCTGGGATCGATCCATCATCGTACCGCGGGATCATGAATTGACGAAGCTGGATCGCAAGATCAGCCTGCACGATCTTGCCGAGTATCCGCTTGTCACCTATGTCTTCAGCTTTGGCGGCCAATCGTCGCTCAAGCGAGCATTTGAGGACGAAGGGCTCGAGCCCGATGTTGTGTTCACCGCACGCGATGCCGATGTCATCAAGACCTATGTTCGCATGGGACTCGGCGTCGGCATTGTTGCCAGCATGGCCGCCGATTGTGATGACAGGAAGGACCTGCAGGTCATCGATGCCGAGGGATTGTTCCCGCGCAGCACGACCTGGATTGGCTATCGCAAGAACGCCGTGCTGCGGCGTTATATGATTGATTTTATTCAGTTGTTTGCACCACACGTTGATTCAAGGCAGCTTGAAGAGATTCGCAAGGCCGGCACACAGGAGGAAATCGACGCGCTCTTCGACAAGGCCAGCCTGCCGGTCCGGTCCGGATGCGTTGACAGCGTCATCGCCGCTGCCTGAGGCGCTTACGCCGACCTCGCGCCGGCGATCGATTCACCGAACTCCAGTTCATGCAATCCGCACTCGCGCTTGAGTCCAAAGAAGCGTGTTTCCTCAATGTTGTCGACATCGGCAAGCGATTTTGTTGTGTGCACATCGCCGATCGACACATAACCTTTCTCCCACAAGGGGTGATACGGAAGCTTGTGTTTTTTCAGGTAGTCGTAGATGTCCCGGTCAGTCCAGTCGGCGATCGGGCAGACCTTGAACCGGTCGCCCGATGCTTCCACGAAAGGCGTCTTGTTGCGATCCAGTGACTGGCCGCGTCGCAGGCCGGAAAACCAGGTGCCAACGCCCAGGTCCGCAATCGCCCGCTGCATCGGCTCAACCTTGTTGTCCCGGTTGTAGGATTCGATCCCTTCAAGGCCGTTCTCCCAGCGTTTACCGTACCGCGCTTCCTGCCAGGCCCTGGATCGCTTCGGCTGGTAGACCTTCAGATTCAAATTCAGTCGATCCGTCAGTTCGTCGACGAACTGATAGGTTTGGGGAAACAGGTAGCCGGTATCGATCAGCACAACCGGGATATCCGCCTTCTGCCGCGTGACCAGGTGCAACATCACGGCAGACTGCGCACCGAAGCTCGACGTCAGGATATGCCGGCCCGGCAATGTCCTGAGCGCGGATGCAACTCTGTCTTCAGCTTTCATGCATGAGCCTCCCTTCTGCAAGCTTTCTGACGATGCCCTTGCGGACAAGGAAGTCTCCAAAGTGTTCGGCGGCATCGCGCTCATTGGCGTATTGCCCGAACAAGGGATTCAAGGCGTCCAGGATTTCGGCCTCGTTGGCATTGTCGAGATACGGTGTCCCCAGGCGATCGCCGGCAAAGCCGGCACCCAGAAACAGCGTATAGCGACCCGGGCCCTTGCCCACGAGCCCAATCTCCGCGATATAGGGGCGCGCACAGCCGTTCGGACAGCCCGTCATTCGAGTGGTTATCGCTTCATCCGCGAGACCGTGACGCTGGAGGGCATTGTCGAGCTTGTCGATCAGCGACGGCAGATAGCGTTCGCTTTCCGCCATGGCGAGACCGCAGCTTGGGAACGCTACACAGGCCATGGAGTTGCGTCGCAACACGCTCGCTTGTGCGGAGTTTTCGATGCCAAATTCCCGCAGCAGGGCATTGATGATTGCCTTGTTCGACTCCGACACCTTGCTGATGATGAGATTCTGGTTTGGGGTCAGGCGAAATTCACTGTTGTGCAGTCTAGCAACCGCTCGCAAGCCGCTTAGCAAACGGCGCTCGTTGTTATCGCTTACTCGACCGTTTTCGACGAACAGTCCGTAATGCCATGCGCCAACATCGTCTTGACGCCAGCCGTATACGTCACCATTGGCAACAAATGCATAGGGTGTCGCCGGCGCGAACGTGATGCCGGAGCGTTTCTCAACCTCGTTTCGAAACCAGTCGACTCCACGATCGTCAATGGTGTACTTCAGGCGTGCATGTTTGCGATTCGTGCGATCACCATAATCGCGTTGCGTTGTAACGACGGCCTCGGCAACCGGGATCAGGTCATCGGCCCGGATGAATCCCAGCACGTCACCCAGCCGCGGATAGGTCTCCACTTCGCCATGCGTCATTCCCATGCCGCCGCCGGCAGTGATGTTGTAACCGGTGAGCTGGCCGTCTTTGACAATTGCAATAAAGCCCAGGTCCTGGGAAAAAACATCGACGTCATTTTGCGGCGGAATGACAAACGCCGCTTTGAATTTGCGTGGCAGGTAGGTATCACCGTAGATCGGTTCGACCTCGCCTTGCGTCGACTCGAGTTTTTCGCCGTCGAGCCATATCTCATGGTAGGCGCGGCTCCTCGGTCTCAGGTGTTCTGACAGAGACTCGGCGTGTTCCTGTACGAGTCGATGAACCGCGGACAGTGCAGGCAGCGAGGGTGACATGACGTTACGATTCACATCGCCACACGCGGCGATGGTGTCGAGCGTCGCCTGGTTGATATCTGCAATGGTCTGCTTCAGGTTTCGCTTGACCACGCCGTGGTACTGGATTGCCTGCCGGGTTGTCAGTCGAATGCTCTGATTGGCATACTCGGTTGCTATACGATCAAGACCCAGCCACTGCGACGTCGTCAGCAAGCCGCCGGGAATCCGTGCACGAATCATGAAGCTGTAAGCCGGCTCCAGTTTTTGCCGGGTGCGTTCACTGCGGATGTCGCGATCATCCTGCTGGTAAATGCCGTGAAACTTGGAGAGCTGTGTATCGGACGGCGCGATCGCACCGGTCAGTGGATCCAGCAGCCCCTCGGCGATGGTTCCGCGAAGGTGCCGGCTGTGCGCCTTGATGACTTCCACCTCAGACAGCTTCTGCCCGTTCATCAGTACACGTCCCGCTGGTACCGGCCGGCAGTGCGCAGCTCTTTAAGCCGCTGCTCCGCCGCGTCGACCTGCAGGCTGCCGTGCGTCACAAGCACGTCGATCAACGCGGCATTGACGTCTCCGGCCATATGCTTCGAATCGCCGCAGACATAGATCGCAGCACCGTTTTCGATCCAGCGATAAAGCTCGGCACCGTTTTCGCACATTCGGTCCTGTACATAAATCTTGTGCCGCTGGTCGCGCGAAAAGGCAACGTCCAGTCGTGTCAGGCTTCCCTGTTTCAGGTGCCGTTGCCACTCAAGCTGGTACAGGAAGTCACTGTCAAAGCTCCGGTCGCCGAAAAACAACCAGCTATCGCCCGTCGCATTTTGCTCCTTGCGCTCTTCGACAAATGCACGAAACGGCGCGACACCAGTACCTGGCCCGATCATGATGATCGGTACGTCCCCTGCAGGCAGGCGGAATCGTGTATTGCGCTCGACAAACACCGGCACTGTGTCACCTGTCTGCAGGCGATCGACCAGGTGTGTCGAAGCAGCGCCCCAATGTTCGCTGCCGTGCGCGGTGTACCGGACTTCAGCAACCGTCAGGTGAACTTCATCCGGATTTGCCGCAAGGCTGGAAGCAATCGAGTATGAGCGCGGGCTCAGTCGTCGCAGCAGATCGACGAGTGTCTGCGCATCGACGGCCGCTGGAAACTTGCGCACGACATCAATAATCTGATGCGAATCCACAAAGTCGCCGAGCGCGTCGGAATCGCTGCCGGCAAGCAGCGACGACAGGTGTTTGCTGGCTGCTTTCCCGGCCCAGTCACGCAGAAAGGCGAGATTGACTGCCGTGATTTCGAGCTGTTCGCGGAGTGCGTCGACCAGCTTAACCGACTTTTCCCGAACGACAACGGATTGCTGACCATCAAGCTTGAGTTGTTGCAGCAGTTCGCTGACCAGCTCTGGCGGGTTCGTTGGCAGGATCGCGAGCGAATCGCCCGGTTCGTACGTCAGACCTGAACCTTCAATCGACAACTCGATATGCCGGACGTCTTTGGCCGACTGGCCGCCGGTGATTTTCTGGTTGACCAGGACCTCGGCCGGAAACGGGTTCGATTTGCTGTAGGCCGATGTATTTTGCACCGCGCGTAGCAATGGGACCGGCGGCGCACCAGAGGTCTTGAGCAATGTATCAAGTCCGTCGACAACGCGATTCGACCAGGCGGTGGCCGGTTCTTCGTAGTCAAGATCGCATTCGACCAGGGGTTCAAAACGTTCGGCACCCAGTCCGCTGAGGCGCGCATCGAACTCACGGCCGGTCTCGCAGAAATTGACGTAACTGCTGTCGCCCAACGCCAGCACCGAATACTTGAGGCCCGGCAGTTTTGGTGCCGTGTCCGACATCAGGTAATCATGGAAGATCTCGGCATCGTCCGGCGGATCGCCTTCGCCGTGGGTACTGATGACAAAAGTCACCAGCAATTCGCGTTTCAGGTTCGCGGGTTTGTAGTCGGCGAGGCTGATCGCGACGGCTGAATACCCTCGTGATCTTGCATCCTGAACCAGCGACTCGGCGAGCGCCTCGCCGTTGCCTGTCTGCGAACCGTACAGGACGGTCAGCTTTTGATCGCTCTCGCTCGCGGGACTGGTGACCGCCGCCGAACGGGACGCGTCGGGTGCCGCTATCGCCTCGCCGTTGGCCGCGGCGAGGCCGGCCACGTAGCCTGAGACCCATTGCAGCTGCAGCGGCGAAAGGCCATCCATCGCAGCATGCAGGTTACTCGTTTGTTGCGGGTCCAGTGGTAGGACACCGGCAGGCAAACCACTCATCGTTCCAACTCCTCAGGGCTAGGGCAGGACCGCAAATCGAATCACGGACTGTGCGTAACCATAGGGAGGGAGCTTTCGGGCGTGAACGGCCAGTTTGTTATCGGCTTATAACGCGACCTTATAACGTCCGATTATATGCCGGCTTGAAGAGCCGCCGATGCTAGTAAATTCGGATACCGCCGTGGCGCATCCGGCTTTGGCGGTCGACCCACCACATGCCGAGCAGGATGCCGGCAACCAGGCAGACGGCAATTGCAGCCGCCACCCAGCTCAGCGGCAAGCTGCCACGATATCGCTC
Source organism: Proteobacteria bacterium UBA1847 (assembly GCA_002338605.1). Taxonomy (GTDB): domain Bacteria; phylum Pseudomonadota; class Gammaproteobacteria; order Steroidobacterales; family Woeseiaceae; genus UBA1847. The sequence goes on from DDIP01000166.1 coordinate 6,365, forward strand.
CTTGAGGCCCTGGATGCTCTGATTCTCGGCCTTGAGACGTTCGATTTCGACGGTGGCGTCGGCGAGCTGCGCCTTTGTTTCGGTGGCTTCCTTTTGCAGGGCGTCAATCGTTGCGGCCGGTGCGGCAAAGGACTGCCGGGTCTGTTCGAGTTCGGCAACGAGTGCGTCGCGCTCGGCTGTGATTTCAGCGACGATCAGTTTCGCCGGCTTGTCGTCGACCAGGTAGGCCGTCTTGACCCAGCCTTCCGTCGCGTCCGGCAGGCGGACATTCGCGTAGTTTCGATCGCGTGAAAGAATTTCCATTGCCTGGCCGCTTTCGAGCATCCGAAAAGGTCTTCCTGACGTATCGGCTGCCTCGTGCAAACCCAGCCTCAGGTTGTCAGTGACGTACGCCGTTTCAGCGATCGCCGTCGCTGGCAGTAGCGCCAGCATACTCAAAACAATAAAAAATCGTGGCCACATCGTCTATCTCCATTGCCCGCCGCGAGTGTACTACAGGCAAACTCCGGGTCGCCGTGCAATTCTCGCACCGCTACTGCTCGTAAACCCAGCGCAATAAGGCTTCCTGCACCTCTTCGCCCGGCCCACGGTGAATGTCAGCGTAATTCTGCATTGCAACGATCGCGAACCGACGGCCCGATCTTGCCTGGAGGTAGCCGGCAATTGCCGTGACGTGATCGAGCGAACCTGTTTTCATGTGCGCTTTTCCAGCAAGCGACGAGCCGACGAAGCGACGTCTGAGCGTACCGTCAAGCCCCGAAAGCGACATCGAGGACAGGTATTCAGGCATGTAGGGTTGTTGCCAGGCGAACTGCAACATTCTCGCCATGTCCGCTGTACTGGTGCGTGTTGTTCGTGAAAGGCCGGCACCGTTATCAATTGAAATTCGGGTCGAGGCGAGTCCATTCGATTCAAGCCAATTCGAAATAACCTCTCTGCCGCCTTCCTCGGTACCCGGAACGCCATTGATCTCGGCGCCAAGCGTATACAGGAGCTGTCGTGCCATGACATTGTTGCTGTGTTTGTTCACACGCGAAATCGTGTCGGTCAATGGTAACGACGCAAACGACAGCAAAGCATCCGGGTCCCCCGCCATCACCGCGTTTCGAAAACCGCCGTTGAACGTGCCGCCGGAGTCGCGCCACAAGGTACGAAACAAACCATAAACGAATTCATTGTGCGACAACGCCGTCCTGTCCATCGCATAACGTTTGCAACCGCTCGGGAATTTACCGGAGAACGTGATCTCATCGACCTTTTCGTTGCTGCTGATCGTGATACCACGTTGAAACCCGCGACAACTGTGCGCAGCAAGACCCAATCGGTTGTCCACCTGCAGATTGTCAAGCGGTGGCTCCAGGCGAACGTTGACCGCGCCTGCGCCATGATCCGGCTCGAACCAATAGCGAACGACCTTGAAGTTCATCATCAGGGCGTTCGGCGCGACGTTGTAGGCTCGAAGCGGCTGTCGGTCGAAGGCTGCCGGGTCGTACTCACCCACATCAAACCAGCTGTCGTCGAGGACCAGGTCGCCCGCAATTTCCCGGATTCCGGCCTGCTGAATTTGCTGCACCAGTTGCCAGACGCGCTCCGTTACAAGATACGGATCGCCGTACCCCTTGAGCAGGAGATCACCGTCCAGTCGACCATTCTCAATTTCGCCGAGCGCGAAGACGTCGGTGCGCCAGCGGTAGGTCGGACCGAGAAGATCCAAGGCAACGAGTGTGGTCACGAGTTTGATCGTGGATGCCGGATTTCGAGGCTGCTCCGATTGCCACTGCAATAATGATTTGCCGGTGTTGACGTCAACGACGGAGACGCTCAGTGAATCGTGTGGAACGTTGCGTGCGTTGAGCGCGCTTTGGACTGAAACGGGTAACGTGGATTCCGCCAGCGCGGTGCCGGCGAGCAACACCAAAACAGTTGTCAGACGTATCATGTTTAAAGATTCACTCCGTCCTTGTTTCCAAGATGATTTTCCAGAACCCGCGATGCCGCACGATGAATAACCCAACTCGCGCCGACGATGGCGATCAGGCCGGCAACGAGCAGCCAA
>DDIP01000451.1 GCA_002338605.1 Proteobacteria bacterium UBA1847
GCTCCGCCAGGCGCTTCTCGTTCAGGGTGTAGCCGCGGACAAGGTGCTCGCGGAGGGTGCGGGTGGCCCATTGGCGGAACTGTACGGCGCGACGCGAGTTGACCCGGTAACCGAGCGAGATAATGGCATCCAGGTTGTAATGCTTGATGCTCCGCGCAACCTGGCGCTTGCCTTCCTGGCGAACTACCGAGGATTCCTCGGCAGTTGCCGACTCATCCAGCTCCTCGTCTCCGTATATGTTTTTCAGATGCAAACTAACGTTGTCGGATGACGTATCGAACAGTTCAGCCATTTGCCGCTGCGTCAACCAAACCGTGTCCCGGTCCGCGTCCAGCTGAACCTCAACAGTCTTGTCGGCGTCCTCGTAGATGACGATGGGGTTTTCATTTTCCCGAGTCATGCGACTTCCTCCTCCTTGAGGTTCGCGTTGGGTGTTTCCTTGCCTGCTGTCAGTTCGCCGGAGAAAGCTTTTTGCAGCACGGATTGCTTGAGTTCAGCCAGAGCGGTGAGTTTTTGTTCGTAGCTGGCCCCAAGCTTTTCACACTCTTCACGAACGTCATTGGTCTCGGCGACTATTCGCTCCTGCTCCTTTATAGACGGAATTGGAACCAATGCTGCTTTTGCGGCTGTAACGTTAAAATGTTTCTGAGCTGCTCCAACTAGAACCCCTGCAACAGCCTGCTTCCCGAAAGTTGAGTTGAAGACCACGGCAAGAAAATCACTAAGAACCTGATCACCGGGCCGAACAATCACAAGGTCGCTACAATTTGCAATAGGCAGTGAATCCGGAATAACTGCCGCCGTTCCAGGATACCCAGTCCGTACGATACCCAAGTCACCCGGTCTCAGCGCGGATTTCTTTAATTCCGAATGGAACTCTTTGTCGATATATACGACCTTTTCCAAGTCGACGCGAAATGGTCGAATATTCTGAGACCTAAGAAGCGGTATCCCGTCCGGTTTGTAGCGCTTCGCCATAGAGCCAACATGGCCTACCGTAATCTTCTTGCAGACTTGTTCCAGCTTACGGCTGGTCCAAATATGCGCGTGTCGTAAGAACAGCGAATTCAAATAACTCTCAAACAACTCGCGGGCGTTGGCGAGGTTTTTTTCGGTGCTGGCGACCGCCGTGGCGATCCCCGCGAAGGCTTCGTCGAGGATGGCGACGATGCGTTTTTGTTCGGGGAGGGGTGGGAGTGGGATCTCCACACTGCAAACTAATTCAATATTCAGGTTTCTTACTGTTGAGCCCGCAGCTCGTGCGTCAAACTGCTGGTAAGCCTCTGCTGACCCAAGAAAATGGTATAGATAGTCTTGATCAACCAGATCAGATATATCTGCCAAGACTAACCATCCGTCATGGATGCAGCCAGATGTTCGCATTATGTATGGACGCCCAAAGCTCATGGAGTTGGACAGCAGGAAGTCACCTTCGTAAACCATTCGCGAGCGTCGTATACCTTCCGGCTTGATCTTTTGCTTTGTCTTATAGATGTACTTCGAGCTTGCGGTCGCGTCACTAATTTTAATCCAATTAATTCCGCCATGATCATCAGTCAAGAATAGTTTAATTGGCCTAGGAGAGCCCCCTCTCGCAATTTTGCATAGCTGATCTAATCTTTTAATCGGCCAGCGTTCCCTCACAACATCCCCCGAATCCCTTCCAGGATCTGCTCGCTTTCCTTATCCAGCGTCTCGATCTCGTTGATAATCACTTCGGGGTCGCGCAGCGGTTCGGCTTCGGCTTTGTTCGGATTTTTCACCGAGAGATCGACAGTGTCGGGGTCGATGTCAGCCACATCCACCGTCCAGGAATTTTCCGCCTCCTCAAAATTCGCCTGGCGGGCGACGAAATCGGCCAGGTCGTTGTCGTTGAGCGGATTGGTCTTGCCCAAACTTCGGCCGGGGTCGAGCTGGTAGTACCAGACCTTGCGGGTAGGCGCGCCTTTCTCGAAGAACAGCACCACGGTCTTCACGCCGGCACCGAGAAAGGTGCCGCCGGGACAATCGAGGATGGTGTGCAGGTTGCAGCTTTGCAGCAGATCCTTGCGCAGCGCACGGGAGGCGTTGTCGCTGTTGGAAAGAAAGGTGTTCTTGATGACGATGGCGGCCCGCCCGCCGGCCTTCAGGTACTTGATGAAGTGTTGCAGGAACAGGAAGGCGGTCTCGCCGGTTTTGATGGGAAAGTTCTGCTGCACTTCCTTGCGTTCCTTGCCGCCAAAAGGCGGGTTGGCGAGGATCACGTCGAAGCGGTCTTTCTCCTGGATGTCAGCCAGGTTCTCGGTCAGGCTGTTGGTGTGGACGATGTTGGGCGTCTCGATGCCGTGCAGGATCATGTTCATGATGCCAATCACGTAGGGGAGACTCTTTTTCTCCTTCGCGTAGAAGGTGCGCGTCTGCAGGGTGTCAAGATCGGTAGTGGACAGATGGCTGCCATTGCCCTTGCCGTCTGCGCCATACCGCAGATAGTCATGTGCCTCGCACAGAAAACCGGCGGAACCGGCGGCCGCATCGTAGATGGTCTCGCCAATTTTCGGCTTGATCACCCGGATCATGGCGCGGATCAGCGGGCGCGGCGTGTAGTACTCGCCGCCGTTGCGCCCGGCGTTGCCCATGTTTTTGAT
>DDIP01000243.1:0-7152 GCA_002338605.1 Proteobacteria bacterium UBA1847
GCGGCTTTACGACGGATACCGGGCCACATGGTCGTGTCGGTTTTTCCAACCGCCGTATCAACCAGAGGGGCCACCAGTTCGAAAGCAAGCTATTCGGATCGACGGTGCTGAGCCAACTGAACGCAAGCTATCGCTGGCCAAAGCGCGATCCGCGCCGCGAGTGGTTCAGTATTGTGGCGGGCTTCCAGCAGCAGAAGACTGATACCAGTGAACAGGAAAGTTTCAAGCTCGGCTTTCTTCGTTCAAAAAGCCTGGGTACGCGCTGGATGCAGACGCGCTATGTCGATTATACCTACGAGGATTTCACTGTCAGCGACCAGAGTTCAATCAGTGAACTGATTGTTCTTGGCACCAACTGGGAGACGGCGACCGGTCGAGCGCTTAGCCGCGCAACGCAGGGGTATCGGTTTAGCTTTGATATTCGGGGTGCGAGCGACAAACTCGGCTCGGACACCAGTTTTGCGCAGATTCGCGCAAAGGCGAAGTGGGTTTACTCCCTCGGCGAGAAAACCCGGTTTCTGGCGCGAACGAGCCTCGGCATGACATCAAAAGACGAGTTGTCCGATCTGCCGGCTTCGGTACGGTTTTTCGCTGGTGGCGACAACAGCGTGCGCGGCTATGATTTCGAATCCCTCGGGCCAACGGACTCGACGGGCGCGGTAATCGGTGGCAGTCACCTTATTGACGTGAGCCTGGAGCTTGACCGCCTGTTTCGGGAAAAGTGGGCCATCGCGGTTTTCGTTGACGGCGGCGATGCGTTCAACAACACACATATCAAACTGAATACCGGCGTCGGTATCGGTGTCCGGTGGTATTCGCCGGTCGGGCCGATTCGGTTCGATCTTGCCCATCCGCTGGACGATCCGGATAAGAACTTTCGGATTCATATCAGTCTCGGGCCGGACCTGTGATGCGGCGCATCGGGAAATGGCTAAAATGGAGTGTTGTGTTCATTGTTGCGCTCAGCGTTGTGCTGTTCGCGATTGCCGCATTGGTCCTGAACACCGAATCCGGCACTCGCTGGGTACTGAATCGCATCAGCGGGGTAATCCCGGGCGAGATTGTCGCCGGCGAGTTCACCGGCACGCTGTGGAACGGGCTGTATTTTCCCAGCGTCAGCTACGTCGACGACAGCCAGCGTATCGATGCCACAGAATTTCGTGTCAGCGTGAACTGGCCATTGCTGGCGGCCGGGCGAATACCGCTCGAGGCGGTCAGCGCGGCGAGTTTTATGCGCACCAGCCTGAACCCGGCACCGGAGTCACCGGAGCCGCTCGAAGTTGCAATGTCGCCGTTACCATTGAGCATCAGCATTGCCAGCGGTTCGATCGGTCGCTTCGACCTTAACAACGCAACGTCAAGTTTCTATCTTGAGGGCATCTCGTTCGGCCGGGCCCGCTTGACCGGCAGCACAATTCGGGTTGCATCACTCAAGGCATCGAGAGATGCGATTGATGCGTCGGTTTCGGAGTTTTCAATGACGCTGAGTGGCAATGTGCCCATCACCGCTCAGCTTCGCTGGGTGTTTGAGGGTGGCCGCCTTTCCGGCGACGGGAAAGTCGCGGGTTCTCTTGCCGGGCTCACATTCGACCAGGTGATTCAGGGAGAATATGCGAGCACGGCATCGGGAACGATAAGGCTTCTGAATCGAGTTGAGCCCGAGGTCGAAGCCCGGGTGAACTGGGAGCGATGGGCCTTCGGCACCACGGTGTTGCTGGATGGTGAGATCGATGCCAGTGGGATGATCGAATCCTATGACACCGAGTATCGTGCGACGGTCATCGTCGCCGATCTTGAGCCTTTCGTCGTCAGCGGAACGGCATCAGGAAATACTCGTGAACTGACGAGCTATTCTGCGGATGTGGTCGCGGCGGTTGGCAATGCCAACGCAAAAGGACAACTCACCTGGTCGCCAGCCTTCGCAACAACGGCGCTTGTCATGGCATCGGAAATTAATCCGGCGGAATTGAGAGATGAGCTGAGCGGGCGCTTCGATGCGACGGCCGAGATCTCGGTCGATGACGCCGGTGTCGTAAGCGTGCAAAATCTAATCGCGGCGGGCGTACTAAATGATGCGTTACTCAATGCAAGTGGCGATCTGCTTATTGCAGCCGATGAACAGAGGTGCACCGGCTGCCTGCTCAGCGTGGGCAAAAACAAGCTTCGAATCGACGGAGGGCTGGCGAAGAACGCGCTGGCACTGACCTACTCACTGAATGCACCGACCTTGACGGAGTTGTGGCCTGACCTCGTCGGCACCGCGGTCGGCAGTGGCAAACTTACCGGCACTGTTGAGCAGCCGGGTATTGTGACGAGCATTGAGCTGCGGGATTTCGCATACCAGGGAACCGGGATTGGTGCGTTGGTACTCCAGGCGGAGGGTAGCGGCGAGAAACTGGATGTTACGGCAGATTGGGTGTACGAAACGCTGACCGTCAGCGCACAAGGCACAGTAAGCTACCAGGAAGAAACACTTGCCGGTTCGATTCGAAGAGCGACGGTTCGCGAGCAGCACGCAGGCGAGTGGTCACTTGAGCAGGCACTCATGTTCAGCCTCGCGAAAGATGCGATTAATGTTGAGCAGCACAACTGGACGGGCGCCAACGGTGATGTCAGTGTTGACACATTCACTATGCAGGGCGAAGACATTCGCCTGAAAGCGTCGCTTGAAAAAATGCCGCTGCAAGTCGCGGCGAGGTTCCTGCCGAACAACTTCGAGCTCTTGGGAACCGCAACCGCCGACGTCGATATTTCAAGAACGGCCGGGCAGTGGTCCGGCCCAATGCGCTGGCGGCAGGTCGGTACCGTTTTGCGAGTGAGCGAGTTCAATGACGAGTTTACCGATGTGACGATTCCGCGAGCCGAAGTCGACGCGGTGCTGAGCAACGGTGGCGTGAAGGCAAAAGCAGTTCTGGCGATTGAGCCGGGCGTACTTGGCGAACTGGATTTTCAGCTTGATGCACTTGCCGCCGATGCGCCGCTGAACGCCAGCCTCAAGCTGCAGGGCGACGACTGGAGCTGGGTTTCCGCGGTGGTACCGCAAACCGATCGCTTCGGTGGGGCGATCAGTGCTGCGGTCAACGCGTCTGGACCGCTGAATGCACCGGAGTTCTCCGGCAACCTGGAGTGGAAGGACGGCAGTCTCACTGTCCCGGCCCTGAACGTGCCGATCAGAGACATCAACGTTGTGGTCGCAGGAGCATCCAATGGTGATGCGACGATCACCGGTGCCGCAAAAGCCGGAGATGGCACACTGGCGCTAAGCGGTGAGTTCGAAAATGTCATGCAGGCCTCGCGCTCCGTCAAACTGAAGGTGACAGGACTCGGGGCCGAACTGGTCAACTGGCCGGAATATCACATCTGGGGTTCCCCGGATCTTGAACTGGTCGGCAGCGCTGATGGCTGGCGTTTCGGCGGTGACCTGACTGTCCCGAAAGCAGAAATTGCGGTGCGCGAGGTGCCTGTTGGTGCTGTTACGGTTTCGCCGGATGTTGTCGTGATTGGCGAGGACGCCGGCGAACAGCGCGCGACACGGATTACCGGAGAGGCGCGGCTGGTGCTCGGCGATGGCGTGCAATTTGCCGCTTTTGGCCTTGATACTCGACTGACGGGCAGCCTGACCATGAAGATGGTTCAGGACCGGCCACTAACCGCAGCGGGCCGAGTGACGCTCGTTGATGGCACCTTCGTCGCACAAGGGCAGAAGCTGAAAATCGACCGAGGCCGCCTGACTTTTACCGGGCCGCTGGACGATCCAATCGTCGATGTCCGGGCCGAGCGAACCATCGAAACGCTCGATGGCACCGTCGTTGCCGGCATTCACCTGCGAGGCCGCGCTCAGAACCTGACCAGCACCGTTTATTCGACGCCGACGATGTCGGACGCGGATGCCCTGTCCTATCTTGTTATTGGCCGACCCCTTAGCCAGGCGACGCAAACAGAGGGGGGCGAATTATCGGGAGCTGCCGTCGCCCTGGGTCTTCGACAGGCAACTCGCATCACGGACCAGATCGGGCACTCCCTGGGTCTCGATGAGCTGGCGATTGCAGGCGATGGCGGCGATTCGACAGCGCTGGTTGCAGGCAAGCAAATCAACTCAAACTTGTACGCTCGTTATGCCTACGGTGTGTTCAGCCGGCTCGGCACCTTGTTGTTGCGCTACCGCTTGTCGCGTTCGCTGACACTCGAAGCCGGCGCCGGCGAGAATCAGTCCATCGATGTGTTGTATTCGATCGAAAGATAGTCTCGCCGGCGCGAGTTCTATTTTTGTTTCCAGGCGCCGCCTTCGCGGTAGTACCAACCCCGGTCGGCTTTGGCGACCCAGCGTTCGGCGAACGTGCGACGAATGCTGTCCTGCCACTCTGGGTGACCGTTGAGGCGGGCAATCTCGGCATACAGCGCATTCCAGTCGTTGTTCTGCGCCGCGACCAGCTGCACGACAGAGTTACGGTCTTTCAATGGCACAAGATTCCGGTCGCGAAACTCGATGAGCCCGGAATCGGTGAGGCCGATAGCACCCGAATCGAAGTAGGGACGCAACGAAGGGAAACGTGCAGCAAGCGAGTTTTCCAGCGCCTGTTTCTCCGGCGATGGCTTGTCGAAGTCCACCGATGATTGTGCGTTCGCGTCGCTGATCAGAAAGCTGCTGACACTCTGTGCGATCGCGAGCAGAACCGGCGTATTGTCGTCGCGCTGCGGTAGCGCCAGGGAGGTCGTATTGGTATCGGATTCACCGCGCACTTTATCGATGATCCGATCGGCCGCTTCGACCGCCGCTGCTTCCGGAAAATACACATTGATCGTGACACAGGCCACGATAAAAACTGCGAGCAGCGCCGTCACACTGATTGTTACTTTGCGCATTGCTTTCAAACTCCTTTGTTAAAGTTCTGTGCCGCCAACGTCAATTGACTGTCGGACCGCTGCTGCGGGTGATCGCACTGAGTTGCTGTACCAGCCTCGGCCAGCTTACCGTATTGCGAAAACCCACAACGTCAATTCTTGGTACACCCTTGCCCTTGACAATGTAGTAGCCACGTCCTTGCGGTCCTTCCTTTGCCGGTCCGGCGCCGCTCATCGCGCAGACTGCGTCGCGAAGCACGCACCTCAGGCCGATCTGATCATAAGCAAACACTTCGAAGAACTGCAAAAAACCGGTGGACAAAACGGCTGCTGCGCCGCCTCCGCCAACGCTCGCCAGGTTTTCCACGGCGCGCTGACTGATGCGGCGCTGCGAGCGGTCATTCTCCGGAGTGTAGAAGTGCATGTCCATAGCGACAGGCTGCCAGTTGATCATTTCCAATCCTGAAACATCGCCGCTTAACCGTCCCTGAATGAGCCCGAAAGAGAAGGTCTCGGTGAGGCGCCTGAGATCGAGGTTGCGAAGCTGCAGTTCGCCCTGCAGACGTGGCACGCGGCCAAACGGCTGCTCAATACGCAGGTCGGAAAGCTGTATCGTGCCGTCGAAGGCACGTGCGCTGAGCGATCCGCCAACCGTGATCGTGTTTTCGGCCAGCGTCAGCAGCGGCAGTTCCCCGGACAGCGTGCCTGAGAAGGCCGGCCACCCAAAGGCGCCGGTTAGCTGGCCGAGCTGAATCGGCTCGAGTTCGGCATCGAGTACGCCGGTCGCTTCGTCGCTGCCGAAGTTGTGGAGTTCGAGCTGATTGAGGCGGAGCGCGCCGCCCATTGTCGTAAGACGCAATGCCTCAAGCAGTTCGATGTCGTTGTCACCGAGTTGCAGGTGCGACTCGCCGCCGCCGATTGGAATGTTGTAGGCAGTACCGCTTTCCCAGCTCAAGCGACTGGGGCCGGGTACCTGCCCGGGGTCGGCACGCCAGTCGACGGTACCGGCGAGCCCATAGATTGCGAATCGACCGCGCGTGTCGTCGAGGATGATGTCGATCAATTGCAGCGTCGCGGACTGCATCGCGTTGTTGTCGATCGTGACCGATCCTGACAGGCGGCCATCGGTTTCCAGGTTGCCGAGGATAGTGCCGGCAAGCGGGATCTTGACCACGTTTGTGTACAGGTTGCTGACGGACGAGTTCCGGAGCCGGATATCAGCGTCCAGCCCGACCGGCGCATCCGGATCGGCGGGAAAAGATACTGCAGCCGAACCCTCAACCTCGAGTAACGAGTCCTGCTGTAACGCGAACTGCTGAATATCGTAACGGGCAAAGTCGGATGTGGTCACGTTCTCCGCCTTCAGGCTCACCGCGTGCTCGGAAAAGTTTGCGTATACGGGCTCAATATACGCTTCACCCTTGTCCGACCGGGCATCAAGGTCGAACGTCACGTTGCCGTTATCGAGCGCCATGTCCATTTCGATGTGCGCGGCGACGCCATCGGCGGCGATTGTCCCGCGATCATTCGCGAGCACGGCGGCAGAGAGGTCCGCAGCGAGTGCCAGTTGCAGCGGTGCGCCGGGCGTGATGCTCACCCTGCCGTCGAGGTTGACCAGTCCGTCGACCATGTACTCACGGAACGAGGCATTGAAATGACTTGCGAGTGCGAACAGGCCTGCGAGTTGTAGCCGATCCCCCTTGAAATGGGCGGTAACACCGCTCTGTCTGGCGAGGATATCGAAACGAACGACGCTGTCGGCGACGGCAACCGCAAACAAGGTAATGTCAGCCGAGACTGAATAGCGGTCGTAGACAAAGCGACCGCTCATCGACTGGCGACCAACTCCGGGAATTTCGGCCGTGAATACAGCGTCCGGGCAGCCGATCGATCGGGTTGTGAGAGTGAACCGGTTGCAGGTCATTCGAACATCGTCGAATGACTGGCCGGCATCCGCGATCTCGACTCGCGCCATTCGAAATTCGCCGCGAATTCCCTGGTCTGTTAGCTCGAGTTCGGAAACCAGTCCGGAAATTGTCCAGCCATCACCTGCAATAGACCCGATCGAACTGTCAATCACCGGACCGTCGGATGCAAAAACCGTTGCAGCCACAGAGCAGCAAAGTAGGGTTTTGAACAGGCGACAGATCATAGGTGCGTACCTTATCAATGTTCCGGGCACGCAAGCGGCATTTTACGGTAGGCTTGGCGCATGCTCGAATTTGGCGGCGTTATCCTTGGAATCCTGTTACTGCTGGGCGGCGGAACCCTCGTCGTACGCGGTGCGTCCGAGATTGCAGAGAGGCTCCC
>DDIP01000243.1:7246-13377 GCA_002338605.1 Proteobacteria bacterium UBA1847
CCGAGATTGCAGAGAGGCTCGGCGTTTCGCCGATGATCGTTGGCCTGACAATCGTTGGATTCGGAACGAGTGCGCCGGAACTGGTCGTCAATATTCTCGGTTCCATCAATGGCGAAACCGCACTTGCTTTTGGCAACGTGGCCGGATCCAACGTTGCAAACCTGGGTCTCGTACTTGGCCTGGCAGCACTGATTGCCCCGATCAGCATTCAGGGCAACCTGGTGCGCCGCGAGGTGCCGCTCTTGCTGCTCGGAACGACCGCGCTGACCGTGATGGCTCTGGATGGTGTGCTGGAAGGATTCGCGCCGGTGATTCGCCGCAGTGATTCAATCGTATTGCTCCTGCTGTTCGGCGTCTTTGTCTACATCACGGCGATGGACGTGATTCGCTCCAAGAGTTCGGACAAGCTGCTGCTTGTTCTGGCCGAGCGATCGTCACTCAGCAGCGCACCGCAGGCGCGCCTGTCCTGGATCGTTCTCATCGTCGGTGGCGCAATGCTGTTTGCTGGCGGCGAAATGACCGTTCGCAATGGTTCGTCGTTGGCGCAGAGTTTTGGAATATCGCCGACCATTGTCGGCCTGTTTGTTGTTGCCGTCGGTACGAGTATGCCCGAACTCGTGACGTCGATTATTGCGGCGATGCGCAACGAGTCGGACCTGGCGCTGGGCAATGTTGTTGGCTCGAATATTTTCAATGCATTGTTTGTCTTGCCGATCAGCGGACTCATTGCGCCGATCCCCGTGCCGGAAGGCGGCATAGGCGACCTGGTTGCTTCGTGGGTGTTTGCTGCGTCGCTGATCTACTTTTTCGTCGTTGGCCGGGCGAGCCTCGGGCGACCGGCAGGAGCGATGTTCCTGGTCGCGTACGTCGCGTATGCGGTGTATCGCGTTACAGCAGGGCAATAGCCGAACGTTCAGCCGGCAAACAGATCGAGTTCGCGGCGATAGGAAGCGGCATCGACATCGTAGAGCCCGAGCAGCGTATGCGAGATGTTGTCATGCGATAGCTGTACACCGTGCATACGGGCTTCCCGAAAGCCGGGCGATGTCCAGAAGACGAATGGCACGACTGTCTGTGATTCGGGTGCGAGTGCATACGGCAGGCCGTGAAGATAGACGCCGCCCTCGCCCAGAGACTCTCCGTGATCCGACGCGTAGAACAGGAAGGAGTCGAATTCGCCGGAATGAGACTGAAGCTTTTCGATGAGTCTGCGCAGCACAAAATCCGTGTAGAGAATTGTATTGTCATAGGCGTTCGCGATTTCCTCGACGGAGCATTCGACCGGCGAGGTCTTGTCGCACGACGGCCTGAATCGTTCAAAAGTCTTGGGGTATCGGCGACTGTAGGCCGGCCCGTGGCTGCCCAGCATGTGCAGTACGATGAGGGTGTCCGGCCCGGTTGCGCCGAGATAGTCGTCGACCTCGGGAATTAGTGCTTCGTCGTAGTAGCCCATATCGCTGTAAAGTGGCGACGATGCGTCAGCATTCTCTCTCAGGCTGATACTCTCGATTCGAGCACAGACACCTTTGCAGCTCGAGTTGTTGTCAATCCATACGGGACTGACACCGGCGGCACGGAGAATATCGAGGACATTCGATTCGAAGGCTGCCTCGTCGACGTCATAACTCTTGCGGTCCCTGATTGAAAACATGCATGGTACCGAGAAGAGCGTTGATGTGCCGCAGGAATGGGCGTGAGCGAACTGCACGTTCGGCGTACTTGCCAGCAGGGGATTCGTTTCTCTCGGGTAGCCATCCAGCGAGAAATGATCGGCGCGCGCCGTTTCACCGACAACCATAATGCCGATAGTTCGACGCTTGTCGGTTTTGTGTCGAGTTGCATCCGCGTCCACAATTCGAAAGGCCTGGTCGCTGCGAAGGTTCTTGCGGACCAGTCGAGCCAATGAGACCAGCGGGTAGACGGGTGTAATCGAAAACTGGAGGTCGTGATGCTCGCGAGCGAAGAAGGAGACGAATCGATAGTTCGGTAGTGTAATTGCAACGAATAGCGCGGCAATGCCGGCGACAACCAGCATTCGCTGGCCGAGGTCGAGCAACAGGGGTTTCGGGACCAGCGTGATGAAGTGGAGCAACAGCGCCGGCGTGATGCCAAAAATGAGGACGTGGCGAATGAATGGCAGTGATGCCAGCTCCCTGGCTTCGGCCACATTGTTGTCCCGAACCGTTTCCAGCATGTTTGCAATCATGCCCGGGTCGAAGATGATTCCCAGCTCGTTGGAGAAGTACCCGAAGGTGGCGGACAGGATCAGCAATACGGCAATCGTTGCTTTCAACAGCCAGCCAAAACCGAGTGCGAGAATGATTATGTCGAGCACGAGTACCATCAACAACACGAGCGACAGCATGAAACCGAGGCCGGCCAATGAGAGTATTTCCGGCGCCGCGAATAGCGCGGAAAATAACGGGACATTATTTCCGAGCGCAATGAACAGTGCCGCCCCGGTGGCAAGTTGCCAGGGAGCAAGTGGAAGTTTTCTCAAGTTATTCGGCCTGATCTGAAAGCTGCTATGACCTGTTAGACTCTCGTATTCCAGGAATCCTTCGGTATCAGGCAGGCAATTCATGAACGATCAAGCATCGCCCGTCGAAGCGGGGCAGAAGCCCACCGGCCTGAAGCGGATCTGGCTTGCGTTCTTCTATTCCATGGAGGGATTTCGGGCGGCGTGGAAGGGCGAGGCGGCATTTCGCCAGGAGTTGGTGCTGGCGTTGGTTATGTTGCCACTTGGCTTCATGCTGGGGCGAAATGCGATCGAGTACATAGCGTTGACCGGGACTGTTCTGCTGGTCCTTATTGTCGAGCTGCTGAATTCGGCGATCGAGGCGACCGTGGATCGGATTGGTCCTGAGAAGCACGAACTGTCGAAGAACGCGAAAGACATGGGTTCCGCCGCCGTACTGGTAAGCCTGTTGCTGGTGATGTTGACCTGGGGCCTGGTGTTTGCCGACCGATTTATTCTAAGCCCTCCGTCTAATTGATCAAAACCGCCTGTTCCGGCAACGGACAAGGCACTGATCAGTCCAACGCGGAGGATTCACATCATGAACAGATTCATAGCGCTGTGCCTTGCCCTGCCCCTGGTATTTATGGCGTCGCAAGAGTCCGAGGCATCCGGCTGGCACAACAATGCGTGCTCGAAGACCAGCCAGCTGATGCGTGCGGCATGCTACGCCGAAACCCGTGACGACTTTCTGGTTGAGAAAGCGAAGTGTTACAACGAGTCGGAAAGCGAAGAAAAGCGCGAATGCCTCTCGGAGGTTCGTGAGGAGTTCGGCGAGGTTCGAGAGGAATGTCACGAACAGTTTGATGCTCGTGAAGAAGTTTGCGACCGACTGGGGCAGGCACCTTACGACCCGAGTTTCGAGGCAGAGGATTTCGAAACCAGCCTCGAATCATTGTCCGTTCCGAACCCGTATTATCCCATGCAGGTCGGACATGTCTGGACCTATGACGGCGATGAGGAAATCATGGTTGAGGTGCTCGATGAAACCAAGTTCATTGATGACATCAACTGTTTTGTCGTACGTGACGTCGTCTTCGTTGACGGACTGCTGGTCGAGGATACTGATGACTGGTTTGCGGTGAATCGCAACGATGGCGGCATCTGGTACTGCGGCGAAGAGGTTAAGGACTACGAGTATTTCGACGGCGACTCGCCGAGCTTGCCGGAGCTGGTTGCGATTGACGGTTCGTTCAAGGTTGAACGTGACGGGGATCGCGCGGGCGTATTTTTCCCGGGCTATCCACAGGTCGGCGACTTCTACCGCCAGGAATTTTCGCTCGGCAATGCCGAAGATATCGGCGAGGTTGTCTCGACTAACTACCACTACGGTGAGGATGAGGAACTCGATGAACTGGTGCCACAGGCGCTGGCAGAAGCGCTTTGCAATCACGACTGCGTTGTTGTTGCGGAAGGAACACCAATTGAGCCAGGCGTGTTCGAACGCAAGTACTATGCGCGCGATATTGGCTTTTTCGTCGGAACAAACCCGGTGGACGATGAGGTTGTATTCCTGACGGGGTGTAATTTCAATAGTGCATGCGATGCGCTACCAGAGGTCGACCAGGAATAAGTCAAGGGCGGCGGTAATGCTCGGAGACGCAACTCAGAGGTCCAGTGGGCTGCGAACCGCGTTGCCGCCGCGCTTTATGACATGTGTGTAGATTTGTGTTGTTTTGACATCGGCATGGCCGAGCAATTCCTGGACCGTGCGGATGTCGCAGCCGCGCTGAAGCAGGTGTGTTGCGAAGGAATGCCGAAATGTGTGCGTTGTCGCGCGCTTGTTAATGCCACTTTCATCGACGGCCGCCTTGATGGCGCGCGACAATCCGGATGCGTGCGAGTGATGCCGCCGCCGGCTCTCATTGTGACGAATGTAGGTGTAATGTGCGGAAGGGAAAAGGTACTGCCACTTCCAGGCGAGTGCGGCACCCTTATACTTTCGGTCAATGGCAAATGGCAAGGAAACCCCTTTCAGGCCTTTTTGTTTATCGCGCTCGTTCAGTTTTCAGACCACCTTCATCTGCTGCCTGATATCGGGAACGAGTTTCTCTGGTAGAACCGTGTGGCGATCTTTCTGACCTTTGCCGCCACGTACGCAGAGCTGCAAGTAGCTGAAATCGATGTCCTGTATACGGAGTCTCAGGCATTCGACCATTCGCAGACCGCTACCGTAGAGAATGCTGGCCATCAGCCAGTATCGCCCGTCCATGCAGTCGAGCACCTGAGCAACTTCGGCGCGGGTAAGAACGATTGGGACACGTTTGGGCCGTCGAGCCCGAACGATGTCATCCAGCCAGGGCAGGTCAACTTCCAGGACTTTTTTATACAGGAACAGGATGGCACTCAATGCCTGGTTCTGGGTGGATGCAGACACCCGCAAGCGGACCGCCAGATCGGTGAGAAAAGCAGTGATTTCATCGGTACCCAGCTCCCTGGGGTGTCTGTTACCATGAAAGCTGATGAATCGTTTGATCCAGTAGAGATAGGTTTCTTCGGTCCGGTACGCGTAGTGCTCGGCCCGACACCGTTCATTGATAACATCGACGAGCTTTCGACCCATGACAATTTCTACCTCAGCCGGAGATCAATCTATCTCCCCAGCCATTGAGGCTATCAAAGGGCCTCAAGGCAAGATCAATCTCCTTATTTGCCCTTTCGCAAGACTTATACTTGCGATTCAGGCAACGAATTAACGTTAGAAGGCAACCGAACTTCAGCTTCGCGTTGACACTCCGTATCCAATCGGATACAGTTCTCTCATGTTTCAGCTCCGCCAGACAGCTACCTTTGCTAAGTGGTTGCATCGACTGCGGGACAAAAAGGCTAAGGCCCGAATCCTCTCGAGGCTCGACTCATTCAAGCTTGGTCACCTCGGCGACTGCAAGACGGTCGGTGGAAGAATTCGCGAGATGCGAGTTCACATCGGAGCTGGATACAGAGTGTATTTTGTGCAACAAGGCGAGTTAGTCGTGATCCTGTTGTGTGGCGGTTCGAAATCGAGTCAGTCGAGAGACATTGAACGAGCTGCACGCCTTCTAGAAGAGATTGAGGAATTGAAATGAGTGCGGTAAAAGAGTTTGATCCAAGTGAATTCCTTGGCGACGAGGAAGTCATAGCCGAATATTTGAACGCAGCACTTGAGGACGAGAATCCGGATGTTTTTCTTGCCGCCGTAGGAAACGTGGCGAAAGCAAGAGGTATGACCGCGATCGCAAAAACCACGGGGCTAGGCCGAGAGAGTCTCTATAAAGCAATGTCTCCTGGTGCCAAACCGCGCTATGACACAGTACTGAAGGTCTTACACAGCCTCGGTGTAAAGGTCACGGTATCTGCGCCATGAGGCAATTGCCTTCTAACAATGCGCTACACCCGCCACCTGACCCAGCCCGCCTTGCGCTGACGCTCCAGGCGACCTGCGTCAAGTGCGTGTGAGCTTAAACGTTAGATTCAACTTGCTTTTGACTTGATTGGTAGTGCTATTCTTGCCGATAGAGGTGATCGGAAATGTCGACCGCGAAAGAACACTTAACCAAACTTATTGAAAGTCAGCCTGACGACAGTTCGGAGGCCGATATCGTGCGCGAGCTTGCTTTCGACCTAATGGTACGTC
>DDIP01000173.1:0-285 GCA_002338605.1 Proteobacteria bacterium UBA1847
TGGGCGATGCCTATCCGGAACTCCTCAAGGCACGGTCACATGTTGAAAAGGTGCTGTTGAAAGAGGAGCAACGCTTTGCCGAGACGCTGGACCAGGGTATGGAGATACTTGAGTCCGCAATCGCCGAATTGAAAGGCGAGCGAATCCCCGGCGATATCGTGTTCAAGCTTTACGATACTTACGGGTTTCCCGTTGACCTGACGGCCGATATCGCGAGGGAGCGAGAACTGACCATAGATGAGTCCGGTTTCGAGTCGGCGATGGAACAGCAACGCGAGCGCGCAC
>DDIP01000173.1:396-3374 GCA_002338605.1 Proteobacteria bacterium UBA1847
GAGGGAGCCGCGAGCAAGTTCGGTGCTGCGATTGGCGACGGCTTGAAGACGGACGCCGTCAGCGAGTTCTCGGGATACGAGGGTACTGAAGACGCCGGCAGCATCGTCTCCTTATATAAGGACGGTGTTGAAGTGAAATCGCTCAACGCGGGTGATACGGGCGCAATCGTACTGACATCAACCCCTTTCTATGCAGAAAGCGGCGGACAGATTGGCGACACTGGAATCCTGGTCAGCGATGGCAAGTTATTTCATGTGATCGATACTCAAAAGAGCGGCGACGCGATTGTTCATTTCGGAGCCGTCGAGCAAGGCAAGTTTGAAGCCGGTGACAACGTAGAGGCCGTCGTCGATGCCGAACGCCGACAGGCTATTCGCCTTAACCACACAGCGACACACCTGATGCACGCCGCACTCCGACAGGTGCTGGGTGATCACGTCACGCAAAAGGGGTCGCTGGTAGCACCGGACAGGCTGCGCTTCGACTTCTCGCATTACGACGCGGTGACGTCCGGGCAGCTCAAGGAAATCGAGAGCCTGGTTAACGATGAAATTCGAAAAAACAGTGCCGCCGATACCCGGCTGATGAGCTATGACGAAGCGATTGACTCAGGCGCCATGGCATTGTTCGGCGAGAAATACGGTGAGAAGGTGCGTGTACTGAAACTGGGTGATTTCTCCGTTGAGCTTTGTGGTGGCACGCATGTAGATCGTACCGGTGACATTGGCGTCTTCAAAATTACGTCGGAAGGTGGCGTTGCTTCGGGTGTGCGACGCATCGAAGCGGTCACCGGCCAGGGTGCGCTTGACTGGATCGCTGCGAACCAGGAAACGCTTGGGCGGCTCGCGGGTTTGCTGCGCAGTCAACCCGATCAGGCTGCGGCCAGGGTCGAACAACTCATGAAGCGCAGCAAGGAACTTGAGAAGGAACTGGCTGCAGCCAAACAGGCGCTGGTGAGTGGTGCCGGCTCTGATCATGCGGATCGGGTCCAGGAAATCGCCGGTATCAAGGTGATGGCAGCACGCATGGACGGTGCGGATGCCCGGACGCTCCGTGATGCAGTCGACAAGTTCAAAGATAAACTGCAAAGCGCGGTCGTGGTGCTGGGTTCGGTCAATGGTGGCAAGGTGCATCTGGCCGCTGGCGTGACCAAGGACAATATCAGCAAGATCAAGGCTGGCGACCTGATCAAGCCGGTTGCCGAACAAGTTGGCGGCAAGGGCGGCGGGCGGCCGGACTTCGCCCAGGCAGGTGGCAGCGATGCGGATGCCCTTGACAAAGCGCTCGATTCCGTTGCGCCGTGGGTCGCGGAACAACTGGCATGATGCCCTTGTCATAATCGGACATCGGCAGGAAAATCGGCTAGTATTACAACAGTTTAAGGATTAACACGCGTAAAAGAACGGGGCTTTCAGTCCCGCCAGGCAGGAGTAGGAAGTCATGCTGATTCTGACGCGACGAGCGGGCGAGACGGTAATGATCGGGAGCGATGTCACGATCACCGTCTTGGGAGTCAAGGGGAATCAGGTCCGAATCGGGATCAATGCGCCCAAAGACGTCGCCGTTCATCGGGAAGAGATCTTCGAGCGGATCAAGAGCGAGCAGGCTGGCGGCGGCGCCGCTGCGCCGGACAAAGACAAGGCCGACTAGGGCGATTCCGCTTTACCTCGCCAAACACGGACAGTACTATGTGCGGCTTTTCGGGGCGGGCAAAAGCCTGTCCCGCGGATCGGAGAGATGGCTGAGTGGTCGAAAGCGCTCCCCTGCTAAGGGAGTAAGGGTTAAAAGCCCTTCGAGGGTTCGAATCCCTCTCTCTCCGCCATTTTCATGGACTCAAAGAATTGATTCATACGGACGTTGTCATCGTCGGTGCAGGGCCTTGCGGCCTGTTCCAGGTATTCGAGCTGGGGCTCCTTGGGCTTAAGGCCGAGGTCGTCGATTCCATTCGCCAGCCAGGCGGCCAGTGCACTGAACTGTATCCGGACAAGCCAATTTACGACATCCCGGGCATCCCCGTATGTACCGGCGACGAGCTGACAGCAAACCTTCTGAAGCAGATCGAACCGTTCAACGCGGGCATGCACCTCGGTGAGGAAGTGGCTGTGGTTCGGGCTGAGGGCGATGGCTTCTTCGTTGAGACGGATGCCGGAACCCAATTCTCATGCAAGGCAGTCGTTGTCGCGGCGGGCGTCGGGTCATTCCAGCCACGCGCCTTGCGTGCAAAAGGCATCGATGAACTGAACGACGGTTTTCTTGAGTATCGCGTCCGCAACCCCGAGCAGTACAAGGGCAAAAATCTCGCGATTCTCGGCGGGGGTGATTCGGCTCTGGACTGGGTTATCGAGCTGGCGCCGATTGCGAATCACATTACGCTCGTCCACCGACGCGATGAGTACCGTGCAGTCGAGGCATCCGTTGCTTCAATGCGAGCGCTGGTGGCCGCAGGCAAAGTAACAACGCTGGAAAATGCAAAAGTCAGCGAACTGATACATGACAGCGGTGTGCTGAAAAAGATAGTGGTCGGCAACAAGAACGACGAAGTCGTCGAAGTTGAGGTCGATCACGTGCTGGTTTTCTTCGGGCTGGCGCCGAAACTCGGGCCGATCGCCGAATGGGGCCTCGATATCAATCGTAAGACGATCAACGTGGACACCGAACGCTTCGAGACCTCAACGCCCGGCATCTATGCGGTGGGGGACATCAATCACTACCCGGGCAAGAAAAAGTTGATCTTGTGTGGATTCCACGAGGCAGCCCTGGCGGCCTTTGCCATCAAACAGCGCATCGAGCCGGACAAGAAAGTCCACGTCCAGTACACGACAACAAGCCCCGTCATGCACGAGCGTTTGGGTATCAAAGAGGACGAGGAATAGCTTTACCTGCTGTTCTGACACCAGTAATATGCACGGCCCTACACGCTGTATGAGCGGCTTTTTGGCCGCAAAACCCAACAAAATGCGCCCGTAGCTCAGTTGGA
>DDIP01000006.1 GCA_002338605.1 Proteobacteria bacterium UBA1847
GGCTGCCTTCGTACCGACGATCGGTGATGAGTGGGGTCATGGCGCATACGGTGTTCGAGCCATCAGGCACGGTGATCGCAATATCAATGTGACCGACCAAGGGGCTTTGCCCTGCTGAACCCGGCAGTACGTCGCCGCGCAGGCTGATGCCATCGCGATTGGTCCAGAATCCAGGCGATCGGATGCGACCTGATTCGTTCGAGATCGGTTCAATTCTGACGCCAGAATCGTGGACAAAACTTGGGACACTGACACACGCGGACGTCATTAAAACACCAACTAGCAGTAGAGTGATCTGTACATTTTTGACAATCATGATGAGCAACTCCTGTGACACGCGATAAGTAAAGTCTCGGCCGCGTGAACGAACAATCGACCAATCGTTCTTTTTGCGCCGTTTCGTCTCGGTATTCGAATATCACGGACGAATGTGTGGGATTGGGCCATGCACTCGTCACAAGAACCGTTTGTCACCGATGAGTACTTCACGATCCGGCGTCTCGGTCATCAGAAGTATCGTTTTTTGATCCGAACCACGGCAGGTGATGAGCCGCTAAGATCAGAAACAGGATGACCGTACAGAGAGTACTAAGAATATACATACCGTATCCGACACCCGTGCCGATTGCGGCGGTCGCCCAAACGGTTGCAGCCGTGGTCAGTCCGAAGGTACGCGCACCGTTCTGGATAATAATACCGGCACCCAGGAATCCCACGCCGACAACTATATTGGCTGCCATGCGCGATGGTTCTGCGCCGGGAATGTGTTGCGAAATCAACGCGAATACACAGGCCCCCATGGCGACGGAGGCGTAGGTGCGCACACCGGCTTCGCGGCGATGAAACGACCGTTCCAGTCCAACCAGCCCGCCGAGAACGGTTGCCACGACCGTTCGCATTGCCAGCATAAGTTCCAGCTCCCAATCCATCGCGCTACCCTATTCCTGTACTCGCTTGATGCGTGTTGTTTCGACGACCTTTCCAGCGGCTAAAAAAACAGAGGTTTTCCTGTCTGCTGGAAGTAAATTCGGGATCCAATTAGGACGTCGCATTGGGCCCCCGTTGTGCAAGGTGCGCATGAACCTCTCGCGCGTCTAACTCTCGAGTAGAATTGCCCGTTCTAACCATGTATCGGGCGACATTGCCGTCCTGGACAAAGACAGGCGTTTTTGCTTGCTCGACAACCAGCCAACAGACAGGCGTCTCGTCTATTAGCGGAAACTGGCAGTGAATGAGCGCGCACGCGTGTGCGCCGAGTGCGCTGCGCACAAGATCCATGAGTGCTCGCTCGAAGCCGTCTGCATTTTTGTGCTTCAGTGTTTGACAGTCGGCGTTGATGCCAAGGGTTTCGCCAGCATCGCTAACGCCAATTATTAAGCTGCCACCACGATGATTCATCAATCCCGCCAAGGACTTCACGATCACTTTCTCAAGGGCCTTATCGGACCGTTTTTCTCGAAGGTTCCAGCGCAGCGTCGATTTGAACTCGAGCCGCTCGTTCTCGCCTGTTGCAATGAGGCTAGGCAAGTGAGCGTTCAGTTCGTGCTCTAACCAACGCACTCGTCGTTGTTCCGTTTCAATTACCCGGTTATAAAGAAATATGACGAGCCCGAGACCGGCGCCTAGCACCGCAAATACCGCGCTCATCGGGACCAACTCCTGAAATGTTGAAACCTGCAGTCGATTCGCCAAGAAGGACCATGCGTTGGCGGACGGTTTGACCAACATGTCATTGAACTCAAAATAGAAAACCAGTGTTGTTAATGGGTGCAAGAACAAAACACCCAAGATCGCGCCGATCGCGAGTTGCGCGAGCATCGATCGGTGACGTTGCAGATGGCGCTTCATGTCTGGTTACCTACGGCGACGCTGCGATCATCGGTATTCGGATCAATTTTTTGGCACGCGAGATGAAGCACCATCATGCCGGCCGCCCCAGAGAGCAGAGAACCGACGACGATACTCAGATTCGTAGTGAGGATAGCGCCAGGTTCATTGAACGCGAGGGCCGCGATAAACAGGCTCATGGTAAAACCGACACCGGCAAGCAGTGACACGCCGTACAGTTGCCACCAGCTGACGCCAGGGGGCAAGCTTGCGAGACCCATCCATACTGCGGCACGTGCTGAGGCGAATACGCCCAACTGCTTGCCAAGAAAAAGGCCGAGAACCACCCCAAGAGAGATCGGCTCAAGCAGGGACGCGATCGCACTGCCGCCAAGCTCGATCCCAGCATTGAAAAAGGCGAACACCGGTACAACGCCAAACCCGACCCAAGGACTTAAGTCATGCTCGATTTGTTTGAGAATCTCTTTACCGTCAACTCGCATTGGAATGCAAAATGCCAACGCCACGCCGGCCAGGGTTGCATGAACCCCGGATTTAAGCAGCGTGACCCAAAGAAGCACTCCGACGAGTAAGTAGGCCGCTGTTTGAGTGACGCGCATGCGGTTTAACAACATCGCTGCCGCGATCCCGGCCAGGGCGAGCATCATCGCGAATGCACTCAGCTCCCCGGAATAGAAGGCGGCGATAATCACCAGCGTCCCAAAGTCATCGAATATCGCCAGCGCCGTTAAAAACACCTTGAGCGCGATTGGTACTCGTGGACCCAGAAGTGCGAGGAAAGCAAGAGCCAATACGATGTCCGTCGCTGCCGGAATCGCCCAGCCTTTTGCGGCGATCGGATCATTGACGTTGAAGGCGAGGTAAATGGCTGCCGGAATCGCCATACCGCCGATCGCGGCGATGGCGGGCAGTGCCACCTGGCGAAGACTGGATAGCTGCCCCTCGTATACTTCGCGCTTGATCTCCAGACCGATGAGGAAGAAGAAGAACACCATCAACCCTTCATTGATCCACGAGATCATTGGCTTGGCAATTACCAGCGCACCGATCTGAACGGACATCGGTGCATGATGAATCACCTCATAGAAACTCTGGTACGGTGAGTTAACCCACACAAACGCGAGTAACATGGCACCAAACATGGCCGTGCCCGCGCTCTTCGGCGACGATAGTACTCGTTCCAGCCGTGACGGATTCGCACTAACCATGTGTAGCCTCGTTAGTACTTGCTGCATCGCTAAATGCCAGCAGTCGCAGCGCATTGAACACGACAACGACGGTAGAACCTTCATGCACCAGAACCGCTGCGCCGATACTCAGACCGAAGAGCGTTGAGGGCACCAAGACGGCCACGATGCCGAGGCTTAGCCAAAGGTTTTGTCGAATGATTCGACTGGTCGCGCGACTTAAGCCTACCGCAAACGGTAGATGATTGAGATCATCCGCCATCAGTGCGACATCTGCCGTTTCCAATGCAACATCAGAGCCCGCGGCTCCCATCGCGATGCCCACAGTGGCATTGGCCATGGCCGGTGCATCGTTGACGCCATCGCCAACCATCGCGACGTGGGCCTCTGATCGCAGTTGCTTAATTGTCGTGACCTTGTCGTCAGGCATCAGGTCGCCGCGTGCCTCATCCAGCCCAACTTCACGCGCAACGGCATCGGCCACTTGCTGGTTGTCACCAGAGATCATCAGCATGCGCTTGATACCCAGTGACCTTAGGCGCTTGATGACCGATGCCGCCGCTTCGCGCGGCGTATCCATTAATCCAATCACGCCAAGATATGCGTCACCGTGCCTCACAATCATTGTCGTGCGGCCGGCCGATTCGAGGTTCTCCACCTCCTCACGTAATCTATCCGGAAGCGGCGGTCCGTCCACCTCGGCGAATAAGTCATCCTTGCCAACGAAGGTGGTTTCGCCTTCGATCTCGGCCGTTACACCGCGCCCGGTGATGCTCTTCAGGTTCGACGCTGAAAAGGGTTCGACTGAACCGAGTCGCTCTTTGCCATCCCGCACGACCGCCGCAGCCAGGGGATGATCGCTCAGCATCTCAATGCCAATGGCAACCCGCAGTAAATGTTGCTCGTCGGTGGACCCGTATGGAACGACGTCGGTTAGCTTGGGCTTGCCCTCGGTTAGCGTCCCGGTTTTGTCAAAGGCAATCGCACTAAGTCGGCCCAAATGTTCCAGTGGCGCACCACCTTTCACCAACACGCCACCGCGCGCTGCGCGGGCGACGCCGCTTAGCACTGCACTCGGGGTCGCGATGGCCAGCGCACAAGGACTTGCCGCAACGAGCAATGCCATGGCTCGATAGAAACTCTCACTGAATGTTTCATCGATGACCACCCAGGCAAACATGGCGAGCACCGCGCCAACTATAACGACCGGGACAAATATTCTCTCGAATCGATCTGTGAATTGCTGTGTTGGCGATTGCTGTGTTTCGGCATTTCGCACCATTTCAACCACGCGCGCCAGCGTGGAGTCGGCGGCCACTCGCGTCACGTAGATTTCTAGCGCACCCCCACCATTGATCGACCCCGCAAACACGCGATGCGCGGCCTCAAGTTGGTCTGGATTCGCAGCGGCCATCGCCTCATCCGGGACCGGCGATTTGTCAACGGGGACGCTCTCGCCGGTAATCGGCGCCTGGTTCACGCTGCTCTCACCAAGGCTTACAAATCCGTCAGCCGGTAAACGCGCATTCGGCTTGACTAGGACGACGTCTCCAATGCGCAGGCTTTCGACCTCGACCTCTTGCACCGCACCGTTGCGGCGAACAGTCGCGGTTCGCGGCGCTAACTCACCCAATGCTTCGATCGCTCGCTTGGCACGCCCCATTGCGTAGGCTTCGAGGGCGTGACCCAGGCTAAACAAGAACAACAGCAGCGCGCCTTCTGCCCAGGCGCCCAGTGCAGCGGCGCCAGCGGCTGCGACCAACATCAATGAGTCGATCTCAAAGCGTCCGGAACGGAGGTTAGCCCAGGCCTCTTTGACCGTGAACCAGCCACCGAAGAAATAGGCTCCAATCAGCACCGACAGCGGAATCCATTCGGGGACCGGCGCGAGCTTGGGCAACAACCACCCCAAGAAGAGTGCAACACCACACAGTGCGACAAAAATCAGTTCGGTCCGCTCGCCGAAAATGCCACCGTGTGCGTGCGTCTCGTCGTGTGAATGTTCTTCGACACCGCCAAGGCGCGCTACGTGACCGCGCACGCTTTCGTCATCGACTAGGTCACGATCAAATTCGACCCGAACTGCGCCGTCTCCAGAGACAAACGCCTCAAGAATTCCCTCCTCGTTCAGCAGCGATCGAGCGAGCTGCTTTGCCCGCCTCTCCGGCAAGGGCTCGATGTCCGTTTGCAGGTGTCCGTAGGATGCTCGCAGTTGCAGGCCTGCCCGTTGAGCGAATTGGCGCACGTCCTGTAGCGACAGCAGGTCTTGATCGAAGTGCACACACAGTTCGCCTGCGCGCCGATTGCCAGTCTCAACGACATGCGAGCGTTCGATACCACGCTTCGCCTGCAGTAGGTCTTGGAGACGTTCCAGACAGGCGTCCTGCTGGTCGTCTACGTCCGGCAGTACCAGCTTTAAGTCGAGTTTCGTTTTGGATGTCATTTCGCTATCCTCTGCCGGTTGGTTGCGGCGTTTAACGCCATCGAGCTACTCCTTATTGACCTTTCGTCGTCGCGTCGCACCCTGCTTTGATGCGTTGCCGGGCGTCGGTTAGCCTGGCCTGGCGTTCATCCTCTGTCATACGTCGCGCGCCTCCATCGGCATCCACCAGCAGCAGTTTCGGCCCCGGACGACTCTCGAGTTTTGTCAGCCAATCACGCAACCGTGTGCAGCTCTCTTTGCGCGCGACTTTTGCGGCAGCATCGTATCGTTGCTGTGCGCGCTGCTGCTTGCGCGCTTCAATGCGCACATTCACCTGTTCTTCGATGCTCTGAAATTTACGTTGGCGTTCCTTGTCGAACGGCGGTGCGTGCTGTATCGCCAGCATGTCGTAGGCTACGCCGTCAGGCGCGGTCGCGGCGTAGTGCACATCGCCATCCACGGGGTCGGTCCATCGATACACGTACACGTGCTCGGAAAATGCGCTCGTGTTCGCGCCAATTAGTACCAACCCGCCAATAAGGCGTAGCATCCAGAGT
>DDIP01000123.1 GCA_002338605.1 Proteobacteria bacterium UBA1847
GCACCATCGAGCCGCGCGCCTCGTGGACGGGCATGCCCGCGCCGATAGCAGCCGCCATCGGCTCATCTATAAGGAGTACCTTGCGCGCACCGGCACCCTCGGCAGACTCACGGATTGCGCGCCGTTCGACCTGGGTCGAGCCGTAGGGAACACAGATCAGGACCCGCGGGCTGGGGCGAAAATACCGGGACTGGTGGGCCTTCCGGATGAAATGCTGCAGCATCTTTTCGGTGACGGTGAAATCGGCGATGACACCGTCTTTCAGCGGCCGGATGGCCGTGATATTGCCCGGTGTGCGGCCCAGCATGTTCTTGGCCTCGGCGCCGACAGCCTCGACGGTGCGGCCACCCCGGCCCGAGTCCTCTCGAATGGCGACCACGGACGGTTCGTCGAGCACAATGCCGTGTCCCCGTGAGTAAATGAGGGTATTCGCAGTGCCAAGGTCGATCGAAAGGTCATTTGAAAAATAACCCATTATATTTTTGAACATGTCGGGGCGGGGTCTCGAAACCGGGTTAACGGCGTAATCTAGCAATGCCCACGACATTCCACAAGGCGGCGTGTATTATTGCGTCCCCGCCGATATTGCGTCGTGACAGCGTCGCCCAAGCGGTGCATTTGCCAACCAACAACACCCCGGAATCTTCCCGTGTCACTTGATAAAGAGCAGGTCCAACATATCGCGATGCTGGCGAGGCTGAAACTCAAGCCCGAGGAGTACGCCCAGAGCGTCGAAAAGCTGTCCAGAATTGTCGATTTCGTCGATCAGCTTGCAGCGGCCGATACCGACGGTGTCGTACCCATGGCGCATCCACTGCACGCGACGCAACGCTTGCGTCCCGACGCTGTGACCGATCACGATGAGCGTGATCGCTTCCAGCAGAACGCAGCCGCGGTCTCGGATGGCCTGTACCTGGTCCCGAAAGTGATCGAATGATGAAGCTGCACACGCAAACATTGAGCGAGCTGTCGGCCGGTCTTGAGCGTCGGGAGTTCACGTCCGTTGAGTTGACCAAAGCGCTTCTCGATCGCATCGCAACGCACAATGACAAGCTCAACGTGTTCGTTACGATTACGAAGGACGAAGCACTCGCGGCCGCCGAACGGGCGGATGCTGCGCGCGCAAGAGGTGACGTCGGTGCACTCAACGGCTTGCCCATTGTGCACAAGGACATTTTTTGTACGCGTGGAGTCAAGACGAGTTGTGGTTCCAGGATGCTGGACAACTTCATTTCTCCCTACGATGCGACCGTCGTTGAGAAACTTGCTGCTGCCGGTGCCGTTGTTCTCGGCAAGACCAACATGGATGAGTTCGCGATGGGTTCGTCCAACGAGACGAGTTTCTACGGGCCTGTGAAGAATCCCTGGAACCTCGATTGTTCTCCCGGTGGTTCGTCGGGTGGTTCGTCGGCTGCAGTTGCTGCCCGTTTCGCACCGGCCGCCACGGGTACTGATACGGGCGGCTCGATCCGGCAACCTGCGGCGTTAACCGGTACTGTCGGCATCAAGCCGACCTATGGCCGTGTATCTCGCTACGGCATGATCGCGTTTGCATCGAGTCTCGACCAGGCCGGTGTGATTACTCGCAGCGCTGAAGATGCGGCTCGACTCCTCGGCGTCATGGCCGGTTTCGATGAGCGGGACTCTACGTCGATCGATCAACCGGTGCCGGATTACACGGCCGAGATCGGCAGGTCGATCGAAGGTCTGCGCGTTGGTATTGTCCGCCAGCATTTCGACGCAGGCCTCGACGAACAAACCGGAGTTCGAGTCAAAGAGGCCATTGCCGCCCTTGAATCGATGGGTGCTACCACGGTCGAAGTCAATTTGCCGAGTATCGATTTGTCCGTGCCGACGTACTACGTCGTTGCACCGGCAGAGTGTTCATCCAACCTGTCACGATTCGACGGCGTTCGCTTTGGCTATCGAGCGAAGGACCCGGAAGATCTTCTTGACCTCTATTGCCGCAGTCGTGGCGAGGGTTTCGGCGACGAAGTGAAGCGTCGCATCATGACCGGTGCGTACGTGTTGTCGGCCGGTTACTACGATGCTTACTACCTGAAAGCACAACAGGTGCGAGCATTGATCGCAGAGGATTTCAAACGGGCGTTCGCCGAGGTCGACGTCATTGCGGGACCGACGGCGCCGGCGCCGGCGTTCAGGCTCGGTGACAAGGTCGACGACCCGATCCAGATGTACCTGAACGATATCTATACGATCGGCGCAAACCTGGCCGGCCTCCCGGCAATTTCCGTTCCCTGCGGATTCGTCGACAACCTGCCCGTGGGGCTGCACCTGGTTGGCCCGCATTTTGCGGAGTCGGACCTGCTGCGATGCGCGCACCAGTACCAGCTGCAAACGGACTTTCATCGCGCCTGCCCGGAGGCCTTTCAATGAGGGCCGGATGGGAAGTCGTGATTGGACTGGAAATCCACACGCAACTGGCAACCAGGAGCAAGATTTTTTCTGGTGCATCAACAGCTTATGGAGCCGAGCCGAATACGCAGGCCTGCCTTGTTGACCTGGGCTACCCGGGCGTCCTGCCGGTGCTGAATGCTGAAGTCGTGCGCATGGCGACGCTGTTCGGACTGGCCGTTAATGCGACCGTTGCCCGAC
The DNA here is from genome assembly GCA_002338605.1 of Proteobacteria bacterium UBA1847. GTDB lineage: Bacteria > Pseudomonadota > Gammaproteobacteria > Steroidobacterales > Woeseiaceae > UBA1847. Next base: position 2,617 of record DDIP01000123.1, read on the forward strand.
GCTCGGTGTTTGCTCGCAAGAATTATTTTTATCCGGACCTGCCAAAGGGCTACCAGATCAGTCAGCTGGAACTGCCGATCGTCGAGCATGGCGAAATGATGATTTCCGACGCCGACGGCAACGAAAAGCGCATCGGTATTACGCGGGCGCACCTGGAAGAAGATGCCGGCAAGTCCGTTCACGAAGGATTCGAAGGCCAGTCCGGCATCGACCTGAACCGCGCTGGCACGCCGCTACTCGAAATTGTCTCCGAACCGGATTTGCGATCGGCGAAAGAGGCTGTCGCTTACCTGAAGAAAATTCACACGATCGTTCGTTATCTCGGAATTTCCGATGGCAACATGCAGGAAGGATCGTTCCGTTGCGACGCGAACGTATCAGTGCGGCCCTTGGGTCAGCAGGAACTGGGCACACGAACCGAGCTGAAGAATCTGAACTCATTCCGATTCATTGAGAAAGCGATCAACTACGAAATTGAGCGACAGGTCGATCTGATTGAAGACGGCGGTACGGTCGTGCAGGAAACGCGACTCTACGACTCGGACAAAGACGAAACCCGTTCGATGCGCTCGAAGGAAGAGGCCAATGACTACCGCTATTTTCCCGATCCGGATTTGCTGCCGGTCGAAATCAGCGACGAGTATATTGAGACGCAACGTCGCACCATGCCGGAGTTACCCGATGCGAAGCAGGCACGCTTCGAGAATGTGTACGGCCTGAAGATTGATGATGCTGCAATCCTGACGGCCAGTCGCGCGCTCGCCGACTACTTCGAGGAGGTCGTGAAAGCGACCGAAGCGTCAGCACAGATCGCGGCGAACTGGATCATTGGTGATTTGCTCGGTGCCCTGAACCGCGAAGGCTGGGAAATTGACGATAGCCGTATTTCTGCGATCGATCTTGCGGGACTGGTCAATCGAATTCACGACAACAGCATCTCCGGCAAGATTGCCAAGCAGGTCTTTGAAGCGATGTGGGAAGGCGAAGGGGACGCCGATGCAATCATCGAGGCGAAAGGCCTGAAACAGATCACCGACAGTTCGGCCATCGAGGCCGTTGTTGACAAGGTCATTGACGCCAATCCGTCGCAGGTTGAGGAGTACCGGGCGGGCAAGGACAAACTGATGGGTTTCTTTGTCGGTAAGGTCATGCAGGAAACCGGGGGCCAGGCAAACCCCGGCCAGGTCAACAAGATACTGAAAGACAAGCTCAAGGGCTGACCATGTCTGCCGATCGTATTACTCCGTTTGCTTTTGAGTCGATGGCCGTACGCGGCGCGCTCATTCATTTGTCGCGGACCTGGCGCCGCATACAGCGCGATCACGGCTACGATGCGCTGGTCGCCGAAACACTGGGCCAATCGGCCGCCGCCACCGGGCTTATTGCTCAAAGCCTCAAGTTTGATGGCGCCATTACCCTGCAATTGCAGGGCAGCGACGTCTTACAGATGCTGGTCATGCAGTGCACCGATGAGCTGGACTTGCGTGGTATGGCGGTCGTCGCCGAAGGGCATTCTGCCAGTAATTTCGTCGAACTCGTCGGCGATGCCCGCTGTGCCATCACCGTGGATGCCGGGGACCGTCCTTACCAGGGCATCGTTGCAATCGATGGCGAATCCCTGTCATCCAGCCTGGAGCATTACTTCGAGCGCTCGGTTCAGTTGCCGAGCCACGTTGCGCTGGTGGCCAACGAACAGGTAGCTGGTGGAATCCTGTTGCAACAAATGCCCGGCCAGCGCGTTGACGATGACGACTGGAATCGGCTGCAATTTCTTTCAAGGACCCTGTCGCTTGGCGATTTCGATGGCGAGGCCGGCCTCGAGCTGTTGCGCAAATTGTTCGCCGAAGACGATGTCCGCGTGCACGAGCCACGACCGGTGGCGTTTCGCTGTCGCTGCTCGAAGCAAAAAGTCGAAGACGTTCTGAAAATGCTGGGCGAGAAAGAGTCGCGAGCGACTCTTGACGAGCAGGGTGAGATCGAGGTCATGTGCGAGTACTGCGGCCGCCGGCGTCGCTTTGACAAAGTGGATGTGGCGCGCCTGTTTGCCGGGAACACTGTGGCGGGCCCCGATTCGGTCCAGTAGCGGCACCATTCACCCTGGCGCAAGTTTTTCCTATAGCTGCCTGACATTTCGAGGTATACTGTGCGCCAGTTTATATAAAAAAATCTTTATATTCTTATATGAAGGCATCGACCGAGTCCCTGCTGTCCCAGTTCAAGGCCCTCGCCGACCCGGTCCGGGTCCGGCTTGTCGCCCTCTGCGCCAATACGGAATGCAGTGTCTCCGAGCTCACCGAGGTGACCGGCCAGAGTCAGCCGCGCATCTCGCAGCACCTCAAACAATTGTGTGGCGCGGATCTTCTGGAGCGATTCAAGGACGGTCATTTCGTCTACTACCGGGTTCGCGATGACGGCACCCCGGCGGCACGCCGTCGCCTGTTGGCCTTGCTGCCTGACGACGAACCACAGTTTGCAATAGATCTGGACAGGCTTCGCCAGCTTCGGTCCGACCCGACCGCGCTGGAAACGAGCGATGCGGATCGATCGCTGTACCGGGCGCTCGTCGAGTTGACGGTCTCGCAGCCGCTTGGCGACCTACTGGACATCGGTTGCGGACAGGGACGCGTGCTGAAACTGCTGGCATCGCGCGCGCACCGGCTGGTCGGCGTCGATATCGATTCCGATGCCCGGCGTCTGGCTCGCGCCCAGCTGTTGCTGGCCGGATCGGTGAACACCACGCTGCGGCAGGGCGATATGACCTCGCTGCCGTTTCGGGACGGCGAATTCGACACCGTCATACTCGATGACGTGCTGACGGTGGCCACCGATCCGGACACCGCGATTCGCGAAGCAAAGCGCGTCTTGAATCCTGGCGGTCGCCTGCTGTTGCTG
>DDIP01000442.1 GCA_002338605.1 Proteobacteria bacterium UBA1847
CCTGGCGCATGGCCTTCGATGCAGTGGCGAAAAAGTGCGTGCGGTTTGCGAAATCCTTGTTGTCGCTGCCTGCCAGTCGAATAAATACTTCGTGAATCAAGGCGGTGGTATTCATCGTCTGATTGCCGTGCCAGCGTCGACGGTTGGAGCGCGCCAGCAATTTCAGTTCGGCATATACCGCGTTAAACAGCGATTCGGTCGCCGTGTCATCCCCATGCCGGGCCGCGTCGAGCAACAACGTAATTGGCGTATTATTCATGGGCGACCTCGGGTCAACCGGTGTGGCCGGATCGAGCATTGGGTCGGGTGATATTACCATTCCGGCCAAGACCCTAGATCACAGATTGTCGACGTTGCTGAGCAACGCGGACGTTGCTTATTCACTGCCAAGATCGATGGCGGCGAGTTCGTCGCCCATCTCGCCGGTCGCATCGCCCCTTATAGACACATCCTCCTGACCAAGCTGGCCATAGAGGTTATCACCCCAGCACTTGATCTCGCCGCTGTCGAGTAACGCGCAGGAGTGCGTTGAGCCGGCGGCGATGCGCACAGCGGATCGGCCACTGCCGAGGTCGACGAACGGGAGATTGAAGCCCATTTCGTTAACCTGGTCACCGCGGTTGCGGAGATCACCGAGACCAAGCTGGCCGCGGTTGTTCGAACCCCAGCATTTGACGCCACCATTCTCCAGAAGCGCGCAGGTGTGATCGGTACCGGCAGCAAGCTGGTCGACCTGGAGGTTGACGCTGCCAAGCGGGATAATCGGCAGGTTGTCTCCTAGTTCGTCCGCGTTGTCGCCGCGATTTTCTACGTCTCCCTGGCCAAGTTGACCGAACGAGTTGTCCCCCCAGCACTTCACGAAGCCCGAGTCGAGAATGGCGCAAGTATGCGACCCGCCCGCGACAACCTGTACAGCGGTGCGGTTGCTGCCAAGATCCACAGTGCGCAAAAACGCCCCCATTTCTGTTGAGTTATCGCCAATGGTTTCTGTGTCGCCTACGCCAAGCTGGCCGTGCGCATTCAGTCCCCAGCAGGCAAGTGTGTTGTCGCCCCGGATAACGCAGTTGTGGTTGTTGCCGACGGCAAGATCAATGGCAAGTGCGCCAATATTGCCAACCGAAACGTTGTCCAGGTTGCTGCCCATCTCACCGGGCTCGTCACCAATTTTCGCCGTGTTGCCCTGGCCAAGCTCACCGGCCATATTACGGCCCCAGCATTTGACCGTATTGTTTTCAAGCAGGGCGCAACTGTGGCCGCTGCCGGTGCCAACCGAAATGACCGACGGTCCGCCGAGGTCAATGCGCGGCAGTAGCGGTCCCATTTCGTTGACATCGTTGCCACGATTCTCGGTATCACCCAGCCCGAGTTGTCCGTCGACGTTGTGTCCCCAGCACTTGATGTCACCATCAGTCAAAACTGCGCACGAATGCGGACCGGGGTCGATCTGAACGGCCTCCGCGAACAATCCGAGTAGGACGTAGTCAAGGTCATTGCCCATTTCACCGGGAAACGTGCCGCGGGCGATGTTGTCGCCGAGCCCAAGGTTGCCGAAATTATTGTGTCCCCAGCATTTTGTGCGGCCGTTCTCAAGCAGGGCGCAGCTTACCCAGCCACCTGCGAAGACGTCTATTGCGGCGAGGGCAGCGCAGTTTACTGCGATCTCCGAAACATCAGCATCCCCGACGACACCCGATGCATCGCTGACGGTGCAGGCCTGGTCTGGATCAGTGGGTTCGTTGGCAATACTGATGGAGTAGTTCGATCCGCTGTCAACCGGAATCAGAAACGTATGATCGCCATCGTCATCAACCACGAGGTCGTCACCCCCGTTATTCTGCAAGACAAGCCCGGCGCCCTTGAGGCCACTGACGGTTACCGAAACATTAAATGAATCGGTAACGCAGGCCACGGAGATTCCGCCGATATCCGAGCTTCCGACTGTGCCTGTGCCATCCGAAACCGTGCACGTCTGCGTCGGGCCGGTCGGCTGTAACAGGACTGCGACATTGTATCCTTGTCCGGAGGTCAGTTCCGTACCGAAGGTGAAGCTTCCGTCTGCGGAAATCGAAAGGTCGTCGCCGCCGTTGTTTTGCAGGGTCACGTTCGAACCCTGAAGGCCGCTAACAGATCCGCCGATCGAATAGGTAAGCGGTGGAGCTGGTGTTTGAGGGGACGAGGAACCGCCGCCTCCGCAAGCGACAAGTACCAGGCTGGCGAGCGCCAATGTGCTCGGGATGCGAATCCGTGTCATGAGGTTTACCTATCTGAAGTTGGTGCGCAGGGTCTTCATCTGGTCGATGTCTGCAGCGTCGTGAGTGTCGGTGCCAATAACGTTTCTGGACCGCTCGGTTGCCATGAGTCCGTGCAGCGGGCTTTCGATGGTTTGGCGATAAAATCGGATATCGAACGTGTCCACACGTTCTTCAATGGTTGTGTTGTTTTTACGGTGCCGATAACGAATATCGAACGGCGCCGTGAAGGAGTTGGGGGTGTGCCAGGTCCAGCCGGTTTCGCCTTTGAGCTCAACATCCGCGATACCCAGGATATTGTGTTCGCGACTCGCGAAGACTTTGTCCAGATTGCTTTCGACAAACTTTCGAACGACTTTTGATGAGGGCGCGTCCACGCCCTCGTATTCATTGTAGGTCGTCAGGAATCGGTGGAAAATGTATTCATCGCCAACCAGCTGGTATCGTGCCAGCCCGCCAACAACGACCACCGCATCCGGAGCTTCGGCGAGATTGGCCTTGCGCCGTACGACAACGCCACGGTCGAATGTCCAGACCAGATTGCCAGGGTGCAGATACGATTCACCTGTTTTTCCTTCCACCACGTTGACGTCGACCAGGTTTTCAATGTCGGATGGCGTAACGTCGGCAATGACCTGTGCATCGGTGGGTAAACTGCGGCCTTCGGCGTCATTGTTGCTTCCACCGCAGCCCGGCAAAGCAAGCGCAATCGTTGCGGCCAGCAACCCAAGCAATTCCTTAAGCATTGCGGGCTTATGGCATGCCGGTTCGTTGGCCCTGAGGGCAAGCATAGGAGAATCCTCGAAAAATTAACGGGTTTGTCAGTACATACACATTTGAGGCGCGACCGGGATCAACCAGTAACACCTCGTTTCAACAGGGTTGCGCGTGCAATATCCCTACCAGCCATAAAGCAACGACAGCATCAACCGGGAGCCCGTGGCCTGCGGGTTGAAGATTGACTCTGCCGCGTCGCTGGTGTTGGCGTACGAAAGCGTGATTGTTGTGCTGCCAAACTGACGGGCAAGCGAAGATTCAACGTAGGTGTAATCGGAGCCGTAGGCCCTGGCGAGGTCGAAAAGGCCGTAACGCACTGTTAGCGTCGTATCCGAAACCAGGTCGACGTTGACGCTGACCTCGTAATTGACACTTGACGTACCTTGATTGTCGATATCGTTGCTGTGAGCGACGGTCGCAGCGTACTTGCCGGCAAAGGTCAGCCTGGCAATCAGCTCGTCAAAGTTGTAATCAACGCCTTCGACAGTACCGGGAAACAGGTAGCGGACAAACGCCAGATCGATCGCCCATTTGTCGTTGAGTTCCTTGGAATAGCCGACGCCGAGGTCAACCTCGTATCTGGCGCCGTCATCGGGTTCACTGGCCGGCACGAAATCGATATTCGATGCCCACGCATAGGTGTAGAAACCGGCAGGAAGTTCAGCGCCGACTGACGCTTGAGCGGCAAACTCTCCCAACGTCGGGGATACACCGCGGAATGTGTAGTCCGAGCCGACACCAATGCTGCCCTGGAAGAACTCTTGTCTGTCCTCCGCGCCACAGGACATCGAAATCGCGAGGAGAACGAGCGCTGGCAATGTACGTTCGGCGAGAGCCGCCCCGCTTTCTTGTGAAGGCATGACTTACACCTCGGGTTCTGGTGGTCCTGCCAATACAAACCGTATTAAGCGGTCAAAGGGCTCATTTTTTTGTTTGCAAATTGACGCCCAACGTCTCTTGTGGGCTGTCCGTCCGGTACCGCTTCGCAAACCGGCGGTGAGCTAGAGCTGTTTGCAGGCCCGGAGTTGTTGCGTCAAGACACGCAGCTTTGACAAATACGCCTGGCCCTGTTCCTTCGTGTAGGGGTTCTGACGCATCTCGAGATCAATCGCGTCGATCGCATCGCGAGTCGTTTTTTCACATTCGACGCGGTCTTTCGAAATTGATTCGGGAAGCAGCGACTCGGCACTGGCGGGTGGGTCGGGCGGTTCGTCGAACGGATTGACGAAATCGAAGTCCTTGGCGTTTTCGTCGGCTGCCTCGCCAGGGACTGATTTCTCGGTGACCTGGGTGCCGTCACCGGACTCTTCGACGGGCTCCGCGCAGGGCACTTCCTGGAACGCAAACGTGCCATCGTCGAGCGGACAACGATGTATCTGAGTGTCGGCCACAGCATTCATGCCGACAAGCAAGAAAGCAACTGCAGTAATGCGGATCATATGCGGATGATACTCGGCCGCCGCCGCGATCAGGCCAGGGTCAGCGTAACGTCAACGTTACCGCGTGTGGCGTTGGAGTAGGGGCAGACCTCGTGTGCGGCGGCGATGAGCTTTTCGGCCGCCTCGCGTTCCATCCCCGGCACTTTGATTGTCATTGCGACTTCGATGCCGAATGCGCCCGGCTTGCCGGTGTGCGGCCCAATGCTGACCGAGGCGTCGATCGATACCTCGCCAGGCAGTTTGATTTTTTCCCTGTTCGCGACCGCTTTCATCGCGCCAATGAAACAGGCCGAGTATCCCGAGGCGAACAGCTGCTCCGGGTTGGTGCCGGGCCCACCGTTACCGCCGAGTTCTTTGGGCGTCTCCAGTTTCAAATCGATGATCCCATCTGACGAACGGGTGCTTCCGGTGCGGCCACCGGTGGAGGTGGCATGGGCGGTGTAGGCGGCTTTGTCGATGGCCATGGTGAATGTCCCTTGAGGTTGGAGGAAACGAAATGGTCGATGGGCTACCGAAAGTACGCGATCCGCGTGCGGTTAGGCAAGGTTGTCGCCACACTGCCTGACGTTCATACGTCGGTCAGTCCGGCCATGTTTCCACGTCTAAGCGTGACGGAAACCTTGCAACTGCAGGGCGAGGAGACGCTCGCCTTCCTTGACAATGCTGAAGCGTCGCTCGTTCACAGACCACCGGACAGCAAGGCCCTGAACCAGGGCAATGAGGAGGAGGGCAACGTCGTCGGCAACGAGGTCCGGGCGAAAATGTCCTGACTGCTGTGCATCGATGATGCTCTGTGTCAGTCGCTTGTGAAACTGTTGCATCAGTTTGGCAAAAGCCGCCCGAAGCCGAGTGTTTTCAACCAGCAGTTCGCGTGAAAACAGCAGGGAAGGAACCGCGGGAAAGGAGTGAATCAGGCGGAGTTGTCCAACGACCAGTCGGCGCAGCCGTTCCTCGGGCGGATCATTGCGCCGCCGCTCGGTGGTGGCCCAGCGCTTTTGCATCTGTGCGCCGATGTAGTTCGCGACGGACTCCCAAATGTCCTGCTTTTTCGGGAAATGGCGAAACAAACCTGGTTGAGTCAAGCCGACGGCGCTGGCGAGGGTCTCTGTCGTAACCCGGTCGGGTCCGATTTCGTCCGCGAGTTTTAGGGCCGCGGATACCACCTCGGCCTTGCGCTCTTCAGCAGATTTTCGAGTTCGCATGCGCCTCGTGCCAATTGGTTAGAGAGTAGGTAATCGCTAACATAACTCGCGCCGGGCCGCGAGGCAAGAGCCGGTCTCGAATCAAATGATTCGTGGCCGACGGGCGACTCAAGCGAATTCCAGGCGCACAACGACGCGGCGTCTGGCGATATTGATGGTCCGGGTAATCGGAAAACAGCTATTGACAATAAATTTTATCGGGCATATATAGCGAGTAGTTACTCACTAAAAAAGGCAATGCCATGGGAATTCGATATCCGTTGATCAGCATCAGCCTGCTGTTGCTTGCATGGTTCACGGCGTTGGCGGCGGAGTCGGAGGCGGAGCCCGGGCTCAAGGAAATCATGCAGGACTTGCGAGACAGCCTGGTCGAGATCACCGACGGCCTGATGTTGGATGACTTCGATCGTATCGCGCTCGGCGCAACCGGGATTGCCCAGCATGCGCCGATACCGGCGTTTCAGGCGACGCGCATTGCAGAGGCGCTTGGACCGGAAATGCCGGCGTTCAAGCAATTTGACGAGCTGGTCCATACGGCCTCGATTCGAATCGCGTCGGCGGCCAGGGAGGAGGATCGGGATAGCGTTATCGTGGATTACAGGCGCATGGTCGATGGCTGCCTGGCCTGCCACACCGCTTTCAAGTCCCGAGTAAGTGAGGTCCTGGCACAAGCGCCTTAGCTCACGCCTGGGTAGGTATGTTCCACAGTGTGCGAAACGGGATTTATTAGTTAGCATGTACTCACTTACTAACTGTCGATCACTGTAGAGACAAAATCAATGACATCAACCAGCGGAAAAAGTCACCTGTGGCTGCGAGCCGCCGCATTGGTCGGCTTGCTTTTCGGCCTGATGACCATTCGCGAGGGAGCGGCAGTGCTGTTTTTTGACGGCGCGGCGCGCGCCGCTGCGGGCAACTATGTACCGTTTGTTCTCTGGTTTAATTTCCTGGCGGGCTTCGCTTACGTGGCTGCCGGTGTCGGTCTATGGTTCCGGCGACGTTGGGGGCTACGCCTGGCCATCGCCGTCGCCGTGGCGACATTTCTGGTGTTTGTCGCGTTCGGGTGGCATGTCATCATCGGTGGAGCGTATGAGATGCGCACCGTGGTGGCGATGACATTGCGCAGCACTATCTGGCTCGTCATAGCCGCGATTGGATGGCGCGTTCTCAATCGACATGTCATTGCTTCACCTTAACGAGTCCAAACAATGAGCGATACCGTCAGTGTGACCATCAGGCAACAAAGTAACGACCCGTTCGAAGAGTCGTGTACGGTTACCGTGGGCGTCCGCAGCGGTATCCCGGTTTTAGTTGGGGACTCGGATAGCGAAAGCGCAACGGTCAACTAGTTAATGAGGAGAAATATGATGAACGGCGACTACAGGAGCGGAGTCAGCTACCGACTACCGGCCATGTTTTTGTTGCTCACGCTACTGCTTGGTGGCTGTGCGACGATCAAGACCGGTTCGCACCGCGATGAAACCGCGTCATTTGAGGGCTATCGCACCTTCAGCTGGATTGCGGATAACCCGATGATTGTGGGTCAGGGCGCTCGTGTGTCGACCAGTCCACTAACGCAAAAGAAGATTGTGGATACGATTGTCGGCGAGCTAACACGCAAGGGTTTCGTGTATACGAGCAATCGAGACGAAGCGGATTTCGTGTTGGCCTACACAGTGGGCACTCGCGAACGCATTGAAGCAACTTCCTATCCAAGCGCTTACCGCGGCACCTGGGGGTGGCATTTGTACGGCCGCCACTATTATGAAATCGAAGTAGAGCACCGTATGTACACCGAAGGTACGTTGGGCGTGGATATATTCGACGGAAAAACGAAGCAGCCCGTTTGGCACGGTTGGGCCAGCAAGACAATCTCGACATCCGACCGGCAGGACCCGGCAACGTCGATCGCGAAAGCCGTAACGGCATTGTTTGCGAAATTTCCACCAACCGGTCGTTGAGATTGAGGCGCTTGCATGCGTCGCGATAGGTTCGTGTGGTGCGGCGTGCGCCCGGTAGGAATGGCTCGCGCGCACAACATTGAAACCGCAACGTGGGTCGCTATTTGGGCAGCAAGTGCAGCTGCTCTCTGGATCGCTGCGCGTACGGTGGCAGGCGCTGCGAGCGTGCTGCCCGCGATCCAAGTGGGAACGATGAGAATGGTCTGATCCCTGAAAGGCTTTTGGTCACTTCGAATCGAGCGCAGCGACAACGACCTCGGCGAGTTTCTGCTCAAGCATTTTCATGACCGGGTTGGAGTTGTCGGCGATACCGATATCCGTGTTGATCTGGAATGCGATAGAAACATTGTGATCGGCGTAGTAGCGCAGGCTTGAGCTGTAGCCGGGGATCCAACCGCTATGGCCGTAAACTGCACCGAGTTCACCGCCGCGGTGAATGGCGACGCCCAAACCGTACGCCACGTCGGGATTGCCCGGATCAATTGAAACGGCGTCGAGCATATGGATGAGATAGCGAAACTCCATGGCCTGACCACTGAACAACGCAGCGCCCCAGACTGCCAGATCTCGAGATGTGCGGAACAATCCACCGCCAGTCCATTCGACACCTGGGTTCCATGCCATCACGCCGGGACGGGTGGTTGTTTCCGGAGGAAAGCCGAACGGGTTGTCGTCGCGCATATACCCCGTAGCCAGTCGCGGCAGG
>DDIP01000231.1:0-3939 GCA_002338605.1 Proteobacteria bacterium UBA1847
CCGGCGGTGCCGGCGGTTCCTGTTGCAGGAAGCGCGCCATGATATCGATCTGCTCCGGCGTCAGGTCGCCGGACGTACCCCAGTTGGGCATTCCTGCCGGCGAGCCATAGGTGATCAATGCCTTCAGGTACTCCGTGCCCTTTTCCTTGGTAATGTCCGGTGTAAGCGGTTTGCCGGTCGCACCCTTGCGAAGCACCCCGTGACAGCCGGCGCAACGTTCGAAGTAGGTCTGCGTCGCCGTGGCAAACTCTTCGTCCGTCAGCGCAGGGCTGCCAGCCGTCAGGATCTGCCGTGTGAGCTCGCCCGACATCGCGGACGGCGCACCCTGGTATTGCATTTCGGCTTCAGTCGCGCCCGGGTGTCGCTGACCGGTTGAACGGTCCTCCTGCCCGAGCTCTACGCGCAGTGCCGCTACTTCGGCGACGCTGACCGCGGTGCCTTCGTTACCCCAGGCATTGAAAACATAGGTCAATGCTGCGGCCAGTTCGTCATCCGGAAGATGCCCAAGACTCGGCATGACGCCGTTGTATTCGACGCCATTTACTGTGATCGGACCGGATAGTCCGAACAGCGCGGCGCTCATGACTGCCTTGCGGTCACCTTTGAGAAAATCTGAATTGGCTAAGGGAGGAAATGCGCCAGTCAGGCCCTTGCCCGACGGCTGGTGACAGGCCGCGCAGTTCGCGAGGTACACCTTTTCGCCTTTCGCAATCAGGTCGTCTTTGCCGGCCGCTGACACTTCCGCGGCATGCACAACCGTATCGTCTGTCGCAGCGTTCGCTTTGGCAGAGTCATCTGAACAGGCCGCAACTGTGATTGCCATCGCGGCGACATAGAATGCGGTACCAATTTTTCTAAAGCTCATGACATTTACTCCCCTGTCATTGTTGTTTCTGAATTCCATTACCAGGCCACACTCACACTCATCGACGCACTACGTCCCGCCTGAGCGAGTGTTGCCAAAATCGGATCATTGGGACTGAAACCACGTACATCGGACCAGTTCCAGTAGGTTCTGTCAGCCAGGTTGTAGATGCCGGCCCGAAGGGACACCCGTTCGCCCAGTTTCTGGGTCAACAACACATCGAATATCGCGTGGCCGGCCGGCTTGAACACCTCACCCGCCGACTCGTCCTGGCGATCATACGCGTCCGTCAGCGTTGCCTTGAGGCGCAACTGACGGGCGTTGTCGTCAGAATACCAGCCAAGGCCAACCACGGCTTGCGCCGGGCCAACTGAATTCAGCGCTTCGCCGGTCACATTATTGTCGCCACGCGCGTAGTACGCCGAGCCATCAAATTCAAACGACTCTTCCCGCCCGAATCTGACGCTCCAGCCGGCTTCCAGACCCTCGATTTTCGTTTCGCGAATATTCTGCGACTGAAACATCGTGAATCCACTGATCGGATCGACGCCGAGGTTGACTTTTGACTCTATGAAGTTGTCGTAGCGGGTATGAAAAGCGGACAGGCGCGCCGACGATCGCAAGCCTTGCCAGCGAACCCCGATGTCGAACCCGTCCGACGACTCGGATTTCAGGTCCGGGTTGGGAATTGCCCTGTACCCGAAGAGCGGAATATCGAGACTGACGTTCGCATCCGACAATGGCGGCGCGCGAAAACCGTGTGAATACTGTGCGTAGACATCGAATTCAGGACTGACTCTGAAGATCACACCGAGTTTGGGCGACAAGTCCGACTCGCTCAGGCTGATCGGGTTGTAATCCGGATAGTCCTCCAGATACAGCGCGTCCACGTCGGGCGACAGCTCGAAACGATCGGCGCGTATCGCGGCGATCAGCGTCCAGTCACCCAATGTCATCGTGTCTTCGAAGAATGCCGCGATCTCCCGCGTCCTGCTGATCGGGAAATCGCGCAGCGGGAATACCTCGCCGAGCAGAACATTGGTCTGCGCACCGCTCGTCAGATCCGTCGACAGTCCGTCGCGATACTCTTCTGTCAGGTGGTCCCGGTATTCAATGCCAAAACCAAGGCGATGCGCGATCGTGTCACCACCAAGGTCTTTCCACGCATTGAACTCCATGCCCAGTATTTCCTGGTCGTAGGAAAACAGTCGATCGATTGATACCGGTGTGCTGGCTGCTGCGCGCTCGTCCAGCGTTTTCTGGACGACCGACGCCTCCTCATAGAAGCCCCGCAGAACCGCTGAGTCGAACCAGCCACCCGGCTCGCCAAACCCGTACTCAATGTTGACCAGGCTCATGTCCGACTTGTCATCGCCCTCCAGCGCCGTCGTCGTGCGATAGCGGCCGCTTCCCAGAACTGAATTCAGGTCGGACCTTGTCTCCGATTGCTGGTGAATAAACCCAATGCGCCAGACGTTGCCATTGCGATCATCGGCTACCAGTTTGACCAGCGCCGTCTGGCGCTGGAAATCCCGGGTATCGACGCCAGGGCTGACCGCTGCCGATTCAAGCTCATGTCCATCCCGCCAGCTGAGCCCGGCAATGACACCGAGCGAATGACCGGCAAGCGCAAACAGGGTCTGCCCGTGTGTACTGTTGTCCGCACCGCGCCAGGTGCCGAGCAGTTCACCGCCGGTTCCCGCATCCTGAACCAGGTCCGATGGGTCCGGTGTGCGTACGGCAACCACGCCACCAATCGCCGCGCTGCCGTAGAGTGCCGATGCAGGACCGTGCAGGACCTCAATGTTTCGCACAAGGCCCGCGTCGATGAAGTCGCGTGTTGCGTTGGAAAAACTGCCGGTATCGAACTGGTCCGGCAGCGGCACGCCGTCAATAAGAATCGCGACGCGGTTGCCGCCAATACCCCGAATGTTAACGCCCTCGGTGCCAAACCGGGTACCCGCCGCTTCGTGGTCGATTCCCGGGATGTAACGAAACATCTCCGCCAGGGACGTCGACATCTCATTGTGCAGATCGGCACGCGACAAGACCGTCACATTGGCAGCGATCTCGCGTACCGATCGTTCGTCTTTATGTGCGACAACTACGATCTGGTCGATGGGGCCATCCTCTTCGCTATCGTCCGCTGCCCGGGCGGGGCCCGCCGCGAACGAAAAAATGCCTGCAGCGATAATCGCAACAGGCAGGCGAAAAGACTGTAAATGTGAGCGCATTGTCCAGTTCCGGGTTGACCTCGGGTCATCCGCTACCTTGCCTGATGTTACGCAGGAAACCATAGGTAGGTACACGTATATTTGACCGGATATCGCATAGCCGCCGCAATCGACTAGAATGCTGCTTTAAGCACGACGAGCACCCGATGAGCTATCTGACTGTCAAATTTCTGCACCTGGTCCTGGCAGCGCTTTCGATCTCCGGGTTCGCCGTTCGCGGCTACTGGATGATGACCCGCTCGGAGTATCTGTCGAATCGAATCGTCCGTATCGCCCCGCACGTGGTGGATACAGTGTTCCTGATATCGGGAATCTGGCTCGCGCTGACGCTTGGTACCAACACATTTACGCAGCCCTGGCTCATCGCGAAGATACTCGGGTTGCTTGCCTACATCATTCTCGGGACCATCGCGCTGAAAAGAGGCCCTACAATGCAAATTCGGGTTTTCGCGTTTGTTGGCGCCTTGCTGGCGTTCGCTTACATCGTCGGCGCCGCATTGTTCAAATCTCCGGCAAGCTGGCTGCTCGCGATCGGCGCCTAATCCCTCGGCACTTCGCCGGTGGCGACTGCATGCCGGGCAGCCGTCAGCAGCCGAACCGTGTCGACCGGCTTGCTCATCAACGTACTGTTTTCCAGCAGACGAGCATCCTTGACGATTTTCGACGTGTCCCCACTGACGATAAACGCCGGAATCGAACGCTGATAGTGGGCCCTGATCTTGCCGATTGCCTGCACGCCGGTTGACCCGCCCAGCAGATGGAAGTCCGAAATGATCAACACCGGCTGATCGTCGAGGTGCTTGATAAGCGTCGTCGCTTCCTTGGCTGATGAGGCCGCCG
>DDIP01000231.1:4051-8534 GCA_002338605.1 Proteobacteria bacterium UBA1847
TCCGCCGCAACTCGGTACCCCTCGGCCTCAAGCAACAAACCCCAGGCGTCTGCGACCGTGACATCGTCTTCGATCAGAATGATCAGCCCGCCTGACGCCTTCGGTGGTTGCGGCGTCGGCTGCCTTTCCACAAAGGCGGCCAAACGTCCGCCCGCAACGACAGGGACTGCAACGCTGAAACGCGAGCCTTTGCCCGGTTCTGATTCGACGTCGATTCGATGATCCAGCAGTTTTGCGAGTCGCCGGACGATCGCGAGACCGAGACCGAAACCCTCGTTGCTGCGCCCGGGCACCCTGCATTGATGAAACTCTGTGAAGATTGGCTCAAGCTGATCCTTCTCAATACCGATTCCGGTATCGACTACGTCCAGGCGGCATTCGCCGTCGTACGCTACGCAGTTAACTTGCACTTCCCCGCTGTGGGTGTAGCGAATGGCATTCGACACAAGGTTGGTAATGACTTCGGCCAGCAGGTTTGGATCGCTGCGCACGACAGCGTCGCAGGATTGAGCCGAGAATTTCAGACCTTTGCTGCGGGCCTGGCGATTGAATTCCGCCGACAGGCGATCGATCATGCGTTGAATCGGGAATTCCTCAAAATCCGGTTTTACCGCGCCGGCGTCGAGGCGACTGATATCCAGAAGCGAGTTCAACAGGTTCGTCATTGCAGTCAACGACGCTTCCTGGCTGTCAATCATCCGCAAGGCACGCTCATCCTTGACAGTGCGTCGTAGCGCGCCATTCAGCAGGCTGAGCGCCTGTACCGGCTGTCGCAAATCATGACTCGCGGCCGCAAGAAACGCGCTATTCGCCTTGTTGGCGCGTTCGGCTGCATCCTGTGCGGCTTTCATGTCGCGTTCCATCTGGCGCCGTATCGATACATCCCGGATAACGCTGGTAACGTAGCGGCCGCTGCGCGCCCTGAGTGGACTCAGGCTGATCTCAACCGGAAACTCGCTGCCGTCCTTGCGCACTCCAACCAGGTCCATGCCCTGCCCCATCGGCCGTACGCTGGGAGCAGAGGCGAATTGACGTCGGTGTGTCACGTGAACGGCGCGCCTGGATGCAGGCAGTAACATTTCGACACTCTGACCGAGCATCTCGGAACGGCGGTAACCGAACATTTTTTGCGCCTGTTCGTTAACGAGATCGATGATTCCGGAATCATCGACGATGACCATCGCATCGGGCGCCGATTCCAGCAAGTGCCGGAAGAACAGGTCGGAATGACCAAAATCTGGATCGTCACTTAACATCGATTTCTATGGCTACCCTGCGTTCTGCGTTGAGCCGCTGCTGCAACCAGTCCAACACGATGTCGGCGTAGATCGCACAAGCAACGTTATTTACAAACGGATTTCCTTCGCCGCGATTCTCGAGCTTATCCTGCATGCCAAAGAAAAACGGATGTGGCGACAACAGGATGTCACATTCCAGCTGTGAAATGCGATCGGCACTTTCAATAATCTGGTTTGCGGCCGGTCCGGCACTGAATAAATAGCCCTCCGCGGACACTGACGTCAGGCTGTCTGCATAGACAACCTGGTAACACGTCGTCAGTGCGCAGGACTCCCAGGTCCAGGTCATTCCACCCGGCGTGTGCCCTGGCGTATAGACCGCCTCAACAGTCACACCGTCGACGTTCAGCACATCTCCATCGAGAACGGCTACGACGTTCGATACCGCAGCAAACCCGTTGGCAATATCCTCCGAGTATTGTGGATCGTCCGGCTGCAGCTTGCCTGTGCTTAGCGATTTCGCGCCTTCGACACTGGTATACACTTTGGCCCCGGTAAGGCGCTGCAATGCCGCGACACCGCCCGCGTGATCGTAATGCGCATGCGAGACGAATATCGCCTTGATGCGCAAGGGATCGAATCCTAGGCCTTGAATGTTCGCTTCGATCCGCTCGGCCGACTGAGGCAGACCTCCATCAAAGAGCAGCAGCCCGTCGCCACTGTCAACCAGAATTGACGACAGGCCCGCCGTGCCGACATACCAGCTATTGCCGTAGATCCGGAATGCCGGTTGCGGCTGGTTCCACTCATCGCAACGATCACAAACGACGTCGACATCCGGCTCCAGCCGTCTTGACTCACACGCGATCAGCACTGCCGCGAAAAAGAATGTCAGCACAATACGCATCATGTCATTAGCGATCCATAGAACAGGCGGGCCGACGCCAGCATGAGAAAAATGCCGAAAGAAATGCTGAGTATTCTTGGCGAAGCCCAGTGTGCAATTCTCGCACCGAGCGGCGCGCAAAGCACGGTACTCGGCGCAATCAGCGCGAATCCGATCATGTTGACATAGCCAAGGCTGCCGGGTGGGACGCGGGCATCGTTCAAGCCCGCCACAATGAACCCGACAGTACCGGGAAGGCTGATTACGAGTCCAAGCAGTGCCGCAGTGCCGACTGCACGATGTATGGGGTGATTGAATAGTGTCAGCGTCATTACCGAGAATGTACCTCCACCGATTCCCATCATGCTTGACGTGCATCCAATCGCCGCCGGCACAATCGCAGCCAACGGACCACGCGGAACGTCCTCGGTCAAATTGCGACTTTCCGGTAAAAAGGTCATCTTAATTGCGATCAGCAAAGCCAGCGTTGCAAATACCAGGGCCAGCACCCGGCTGTGAACCTGCGCCGCGATCCATGCCCCTGTCAACGAACCCAGCAATACAAAAGGCGCCCAGCGCCAGACGATATCCATGTCAACGGCATTCTGCAGATGGTGCGCTCGCGCGGACGAAAGCGAGGTCGGGATAATCGTTGCCAGCGATGTCGCCACGGCCACGTGCATTCGGATCGCCGGGTCTACGCCCAGAAACCCCAGCACCAGTTCGAGAACAGGGACGATGACGATTCCACCGCCAATGCCAAACAGACCTGCCATGACGCCAGCGACGCACCCGGTCGCAAGCATCGCTGCGCCGAGGACGATCCACTGCTCAATCATCACAATGCGACTCAGGTATTCAACTGATCGGCGTGGAAGTTAAGGTGGTCTTCGATGAAGGTCGAAATAAAATAGTAACCATGATCGTAGCCGTCGTGACGTCTCAATTCGAGCGGAAGACCACTGGAATCACAGGCTGATTGCAGCAATTCCGGCTTCAATTGTTCCGCCAGCCAGGGGTCATCTGCGCCCTGGTCAACAAGAATCCTCGAGTAAGCACCGTTGTCGGCGACGTTTCTCGCCACTTCACAGGCGTCGTACTCTGCCCATCGACTCTTGTCGTCTCCGAGATAGTATGACAGCGCCTTTTGTCCCCACGGACTGTGCAGCGTTGTACAAATCGGTGCGAACGCCGATAGCGAGCGAAACCTGTCCGGATTGCGCAACCCGATAATCAAGGCACCATGGCCACCCATTGAGTGTCCTGTCAGACCATGCCGGCCCGCGTCACCGGGAAAATTCTCAAAGACGACAGACCTGAGCTCGTTCGTCACGTAGTCGTACATCCGGTAGTGCTTCGACCATGGCGCTTCGGTTGCGTTAACGTAAAAACCGGCACCGAGACCAAAATCGTAGTCTTCGTCCGGATCGTCCGGAACCCCTTCGCCTCGCGGACTGGTATCGGGGGAGACCAGCATCAGGCCGAGCCTTGCCGCGACGCGCTGCGCGCCGCTTTTGACCATGAAGTTTTCTTCGGTACAAGTGAGCCCGGACAGGAAAGTCACAACCGGTACCTTGCCGTCTCGCGCCGCTGGCGGCACAAATACGGAAAACCGCATGTCACAGTGATTGCTTTCGGATGTGTGCCGGTAGAAGCCCATAGTGCCGCCGAAGCAGCAGGTTTCACTTATCGCTTCAATTGTCATAGCGGCCGATTATGGCCGAGTCGACTAACGGGGAGCAATCAAGGTTTCTGAAAAACCAATGTGCCGTTGGTGCCACCGAAGCCGAAGCTGTTGGACATGACGGTCCTGAGCCCGGCATTTTCGACCGTTTCGGTAATCAGTGGCGTACCAAGCACGACCGGATCAGGATCGTTGACATTGATCGACGGCGCGATGAAGTCATCCTCAAGCATGAGCAGGCAATGAATAGCCTCCTGCACGCCGGTCGCGCCGAGCGAGTGTCCGCACATGGATTTCGAGGAACTGTAGCGCGGCATTTTTTCGCCGAACAGCTCCTTCATGGCTTCGACTTCTTTCGAGTCACCCGCCGGTGTACTGGTGCCGTGCGTGTTGATGTAGTCGATCGGTGCTTCGACCGTGGCAATAGCCTGTCGCATGCAGCGCACGGCACCTTCACCCGACGGGGTAACCATACTTGCGCCGTCGGATGTTGCGCCATAGCCGACGACTTCTGCATAAATCTTGGCATCCCGAGTCCTGGCATGTTCGAGTTCTTCCAGCACCAGCATGCCGCCACCGGCGGCGATGACGAATCCATCCCGTCCGCTGTCGTAGGCTCGCGATGCCATCGCTGGCTGGTCGTTGTACTTGGTTGACAAGGCGCCCATGGCATCG
>DDIP01000051.1:0-1072 GCA_002338605.1 Proteobacteria bacterium UBA1847
GCCAGCCCTCGAGCCAGCGCGCTTCATTTCTCTCGGGCGGCGCGTTGGCGACCCGCCGTTGCAGCCGCTTCCCCGCCGCCTCGCTGAATTGCTCGATCAGCGATGCATCGCGGGTGGCCGACGAGACGATATCGCCAAGTACCTGCATGAGCCCCCAGCCTTCACCGGCATAGCGTTCCCTGGGGTTGCTGCCGAGGCCCTTGAAATTGTAATAGTCGACAACGGCGAACAGGCCTTCGGGCGTATCGAGTAATGCCTGCAGCAGTGCGGTCAGTTCTTCTTTATTGCCGGATTCGAGCTCGAGTTCATTCCATCGCCGGGTGAAACTCGCAACAATGAACTGCGCCTGTTGTGGCGCCGTCCGCGACAGCCATTGCCGCAGCGAGGCGATCTGCAAGGAGTCCTGTTGCTGATCAAAACTCGCCTTGTCGTTCCACGGCGCATCCGGAACCGGGCGTTGCTGCAGCCACTCCGGAAGCGCTACGCAGTCGGTACTGCGCTCACTGACATAGTCCAGCATTGCCGGAAATGTCTCGTCAAACGGCGCATCGACGCCTGCCGGGAACCAGATGAAATGACCGATACCCATCGACGGGAAGTCCTCGCCGGCGCCCCAGAAGGTGAGGTATTGCGTCTTACCGTTGGTTTCGTTTTCGAAGATGCGTGCCGCGATCCAGTGATACTCCGCATCCCCGATCGGCGGCATATCAAGCTCGGTTTGGCGGCTATTTTCGTCGCATGCGGTGATGCAAAGCATCGAGACCGCGAAAATAAAAAGCGTCATGCACCTGTTCGCCCGGGGGAAGGGGGTCAAACAGGTGCATGACGCAAATTCAGTCCGCACAGAACTGGTGGACTAGTTCCTAGTTGAACTGATATTTCAATGCCAGCTGGATACGTCGTGGACGGTAGAAGCTGTCGGGGGTACCGAATTCAGCATTATTCATATCCCGATGGTAGTTGTACCCGGTCTGGTTATCGAACACGTTAAAGATATCCGCACGGACCTGGATATTGTGTTGATCACCAATCGCAAAATTATGCATGTAGTTCAGATCCAGCTGCCAGTGTG
>DDIP01000051.1:1201-6412 GCA_002338605.1 Proteobacteria bacterium UBA1847
TTCGCGAACCAGCGGGCTCGGCAAACCGGATGGTGTCGCTCGAGCTGCCGGTCTGGCTGGCGTACCTAAATCGGTCCCAGGCTTCCCAATGCTCACCCGATTGATAGACGAGGTACGCACCGGCGCGACCGTTCCATGGCATCTGGTAGTGACCGAAGACCTTCAGCACATGCCTTCGATCGGCACTGAGATTGCCTTCCTTCAGATTCCAGAGCTGGCGACCCGCACCATCAGCAATGTTCGACGAACCGATAAAGATCGCCTGGTCATTGTTGGTCGTCGTGCCATCCTGGTCGAAGTTACCGTAGTAGTGGCTCCAGGTATATGACGCATTCAGGTACAAATCATCCGTTACGTAGTCCGCTTCGAAACTGGCTTCCCAGTACTTCGTGAAAGCACCGTCGAGCTCTGCAATGACGTAGGATGAACCACCGATCTCGCCGCGGATGGAGTTGGGGTCTGAAGAGCTTCCGAGATTTGGGATGTACAACTCAGCGGGAACGCCCGCCGGAAGCCCTTCAACCGGATCCGGATAGGCGATACGGGCGTTGTTATTGGTATCTTCCCAGAAATTCTCGGACTTGCGGTGACGAATGCTGCCGCGAAGGCTCAACTGATCTGAAACGTCCCAGGTGGTACCCACGAGAAACTCATTCGTGAAACGTGGATCCAGGCCTTCTGCAAACCATTTGCCTGAGGACGCGGCGAGCGGCTCGCTTTCGATGAAGTTGCCATTCTGATCGAAGAACACTTCGACCGTGTTACGCAAATTGCGATCCCAGGACGCTGCACGCGCCAGCGACGAAGCTGATGGGTTGTAACGAGCAAAGTTCGCGTAGACCGAACCTCGATCCGAATAATCCCAGTTCACGCCAAGGCGCGGCTGGATCATGTCCTTGAAATCCACCTCGTACATCTTGTACTCCGTTCCCGGAGACTGAACGAATCCCGTGATCGGGCTAACCCCTGAAGGTGCGACCGCAAGACCCTGCCCATAGAGCACGTCGTTGCTGAGCATGACGCCGACATTGTAGGTCCAGTCACCCACCGTGATCGTGTCATTGAACTCGATGCTTTGCAGCTCGGAACTCGAATAGATCGACGGAATCAGCGGACTGCCGCCCGGGTCCAGAAGCGACTGCTGTTGCACGCTCGCCTGGAAGTACACCGGTGTCACACCGTCGGAGGCCAGCGTCTGGCCACCCAGGATTTCGATAAAGCCCCAACCGTTCGAACTGCGAGCAAGATCTTCGGCAACATCCATGTACTGGTAGCCAACATGCAGATCGTGGGTGGTATCGCCGAAGTAAAGCGTGTGATCAAACGCAATCTCAAAACTCTCGCGGAAATAATCCACGACGTCAATTGTGCTGCCTCCACCAACCGCGCCGCCACCGCCGGGGAAACCGGCGGTCGGGTTGTAGCTGAACTGGTTGATATACGGTGCGATGAAGGTATTGAAGTCTGCATTCGCCACGCCGTTAACCGGATCGTTTGGATCGCGATAGATTGGCAGATCAAGATAACCCTGCATGTCGAGCGAGCCAATGTTGAGCGACCCGCCCTGCTGCGGATTGAATCCAAACAGGGTGTCGGGGCGCGTCGTACCGGAGTTCTCGAAGTCCGTGTACTTGAAGCTTAGGGAACTCGCATCGGAAAGAATCCATGAGCCTTCGAGAATCAGGATGTCCTGTTCCGTTTTGGAGCCCAGCGACAACGTCGGGCTTTCGAATTCGCCAATGCTGTCGTTGACTTCTTCGCGATCTGACGTTCGGAAACTGGCGTCGAGCAGGATGTTATCGGTCGGCGCAAACGTCAGCTTGCCGAAAAACTCGTCGCGCTCGCTGTCGTAATCCCCAACGTTGCCATAAGCATTTGATGAGTTGTCACGCGTACGTTCCGGACGGTAGTAGGAAGTGTAGAAATACAGGCGATCCCGGACAATCGGACCACCGAGGCTGAGCGTCGTCCAGCTTCGATCCTCGTCGAACTCCAGCGAGCTGCCTGTATCCTGATCGGCCGTCAGCGAGGCAGTCTGAATCTGGTGCCTCACTTCGGCGCGGAATTCGTCCGTACCGCGCTTGGAGACCGTGTTGATCAGGAAACCACCGGAACGGTTGAATCCGACCGCCTTCGCACCGCCCTTGACAATCGAAACCTGCGCGATGTCATGCGAGGATGGCTCACTCGACAGCACACCAAAGAGCGGCAGCGATACGTCGACACCGTCAAACTGGTAGGTGTTGTCCTGGCCCGAGCCACCAGCGCTGGGTCCGCGCACGGTGAGTTCCGAGTACTGCACGCCCGGGATGAGCTTCATCAGGTCACGATATTCCTGGCCCACCGGAACCGCATCAATCGTTTCGGCGCTGATCAGGTTCTTGAGCGACCCCTGCCCGGTTTCGGTCAGGAGTTGCGTACCCTTGACGACGATCTCTTCGATCTGCGCGCCAGACACCATGTCAAGCTGAGCCGTCTGCTGCAGTTGCACGTAGACGGAGCGCTCCTGCACGCTGCCATCGGGAAACTTGAATTTGAGTGAGTATTCGCCCGGTGGCAACAGGCGCAGACGATATCGGCCGTTGTCGGCGGTCGTAATCGATCGCGGCTGCGGCAAGACGTTACTGGTGGCCTCAATGCTTACGCCGGACACACCGGCACCACTCGAATCGACAATCTGGCCGGCAATTTCACCCGTTTGCTGCGCATTGGCGGGCGATGCGAAAAACGCAAACGCCAGCGTGACGCTAAAGATCTTTACTAGATTTCTAAGTGCGCGCGAAGAAAATACAGGCACTTTCCCCATATTGAACAAGGTCATGATGATGCTCCCCTGAATATGTTGCGTTTTCTTGACTATGTCAGCCTTGTACGGCATAAAATATCATCGAGTGCGGAAAAGTAAAGAATTATTTATTCCGTCTGGCCCCTTCCCACCCAATATCGAAATCCACACGATGCGACGCCGTACTACCCGCCTTTTTATCACGATTGTTCTGGCTTGCAATATCGTTGCATGTACGGGCTTGCAAACGACAGAATCGGCCAACCAGAACAGTCGTGTCAGCATTATCGTCATTCACCATACGACGGCAAATTTCGGGGATTCCCTCAATATCCTGACCCGACCGTCACAATACCCGGTCAGCTCACATTACCTGATTCCGGAACCGGGCGATCAGACCTACGGCAAATCCGCGCTCAGGGTTTATCAGCTCGTGGACGAATCGCGCCGCGCCTGGCATGCCGGGACCAGCTACTGGGCCGGCAAAAGCGGGCTCAACGACCAGTCGATTGGGATCGAACTCGTGAATCGCACCTGGTGCCACGCCAGCGAGCACGGTGTGGATCCCTACACCGGCGGGCCCGATCGACTGTGCTTTTACCCGGATTTTGCCGATGGCCAGGTAGCACTCCTGACCGATTTGCTCGACGAAATTCTCAAACGGCACCCTGACGTCAAGCCGACGCATATCATCGGCCATTCCGATATCGCCCCGGACCGAAAAATCGACCCGGGCCCCCGATTCCCGTGGCAGCGACTCGCCTCGCTGGGCTATGGCGCCTGGTACGACGATGCGACCGTCATTCGTTATTGGGAAAGGTTTCGCACAGAACCCCTGCCTCTGATCAACGTGCAAAAAGCGTTGTCGGCTTACGGCTACAAGATCGACGCGACGGGTGAATACGACGAACAGACACGCAATGTCGTGCGTGCGTTCCAGCTGCATTTTCGTCCCTGGGAAGTAACGCGTGAAATAAACCGGGAGATGACTGCGACGTTGTTTGCACTGCTGGACAAGTACTATCCTGAACAACTGGAAGAACTGCTGACGGTAGAAGAGCCGCTTGATCCGATAGCGCCGATCGAAACCGAACAGGTGGACGAAACACGGCGTCCACCGGCCACCACACCCGAGATGACTCAATGAAAATAACAGGCTTCGAACTCGGCAAATTGAGGATTCCGCTCAAGATGCCATTCAAGACCGCGATTCGCACCGTCGACCACATGGAAGACGTCGTCATCGTGCTGGAGACCGATACCGGCCACAAAGGCTTCGGCAGTGCACCGGCCACGGCCGTGATTACCGGAGAAACGCACGGCTCGATTATCGAGGCGATTCGCACCATCATCCTGCCGGCCATCAAGAACGAGGATATCCAGAACCTCAATCATGTCGTCGACCTGATCCAGGGGTCGCTGTACAAGAATTTCAGTGCCAAGGCGGCTGTCGAAGTCGCGGTTTACGATCTGTTTGCACAATCGCTGGGCGCGCCGCTGTACAAAATTCTCGGTGGCGGCGAACCGGTGCTGTCAACCGACCTCACTATCAGCATCGACTACATCGACAAGATGGTACAGGACGCCGTCGACGCGGCAGACCGGGGATTCGAAGCGTTGAAGATCAAGGTCGGCAAGGACATGCGCGTCGACATCGAACGTGTCAAGGCCATTTACGCCGCCGTCAGCGACCGGGCGCTCATCCGGCTTGATGCCAACCAGGGCTGGACGCCCAAACAGACGGTCACCGCACTTCGCGAACTTGAAAGCAGCGGTGTCGAGATCGAGTTTATTGAGCAGCCTGTTCGTGGCAACGACGTTGCGGGCATGAAGTATGTCACCGAGCGAGTGACCACCTCGGTGATGGCCGATGAGAGCAGCTTCGGTCCACGCGAAGTCATCGACCTGATTCAAATGCGTGGCGCCGACATCATCAACATCAAACTGATGAAGACCGGCGGCATCTCCAATGCCATCAAGATCGCCGATATCGCCGCACTGTATGACGTCGAATGCATGATGGGCTGCATGCTGGAAACTGCCATTGGCGTTTCGGCCGCCGCGCACGTTGCAGTCGCCAAGTCAAACAGCATCACCCGTGTTGACCTCGACGCACCATCGCTGGCAACCGTGAACCCGGTGGTCGGCGGTGTCGCCTTTGACGGCGCGGAAATTTCGATATCGGACGCACCCGGACTCGGCATCGAAGCAATCAGCGAACTGTCGATGCTGAAGTTCGACAAGGCGGCCGCATCCTGATCCTTGCAGACAGGGAGCGCCGCAAGCGTTCGGACTGACGACATGCATCTCTCAGTTGATTTCTGGATAGACAGGACCGGGCACGTTGATGAACTGCTGGCGGACGGAATGGATATCGCCAGGATTGTTCGTGACGCTTTCACACGCGATCCGTACATGGTCGATCT
>DDIP01000051.1:6506-7010 GCA_002338605.1 Proteobacteria bacterium UBA1847
GCGATCCGTACATGGTCGATCTCGCCGGCTACCCGGACTCGTTGTCCGCACAGGAGATTTCACGACTCATCCAGTCGGTCAGCAAGCCCTACCCCGAGGCGCTGTTCTTTCGCGACGGTGGCACGGTCGGCGAAGCCGACTACGCACGTTACAGGCAGAACCTGAATCTCGGTGCGCTGGCGGATTCCAGCGCTGTCCGGTTTGGCCTGATACTGCGGCGTGCCGACATGCGAACGTGGCCGACCAAAGACGTTGTATTCAAGTCGCAGGAAACCTTTGATCTTGACCGCTTTCAGGAGAACGGGCTGTTCCCCGCTGATGTCGTCGCTGTTTTGCATGAAAGCTCGGACGGTCAGTGGTGTTTCGTGCAGTCCTACAACTACGCGGCCTGGGTGTTGAAAGAGAAGATTGTCACCGGCGATCGGCAGAAGATCCTGCAGTACCGCGACCGGGAGAACTTCCTGATCGTTGCCGGCGGCAAGGTGACAACCAACTTCAATCCGA
>DDIP01000114.1 GCA_002338605.1 Proteobacteria bacterium UBA1847
ATGGCGTTCTCGTCCGTGACGACCTCGACTGCCTGACTGGCAACGACGGGGGCGTAGTGGTCAAAGCGGTAGAAGCGCGCGAACGGCACGGGTGGGATTTCCGGACCCGGCGGCGGGTAGGCGACGTTGAGCACGGGCTTATCGAACATGCACAGTTCGAGGCTGACGGTCGAGGCGATGTTGATGCCCAGGGCGCAGTGGCGCAAAAGGTTGGCGTACAGGGCGGCGTCTTCGGGCGTGGGGGTAAGCCAATTGCGTTCCCAGCGCGGGTCCGCAAAGAGGATGTCCGGCCGCGCCTGGCGTAGCTGGTCGAAGCGGCCGGTGGTGTCCTTGGCGTAGACACGCAGAGCGAGCTGCGGGCGCGAGGGGATGCCCGCGAGCATGTCAGCGATTCTCTCGACAACGCGGTGTTCGCCCGGCATGTGATTGGCCATGCCGGTGGTGTAGAGCACGATAGGACGAGCGGGATCCGCGCCAATTTCCGCACAAAGGCGTTCGCGGCTCCACTCGAATTCCGGCAGAAAATGGGTGTCGAATTGCGGCGTGCCGGTGACGTAGACGTTGGCGGCGGGCACGAACGGATAGAGTTCGAGGAGTTGCTGACGAATAGCGGCGTTCCAGGCGAGATAGTGATCGTAGGGCGCATCGAAACTGATTATCGACCGGACGAAAGCTGAGATCGCGCGCACGGCATTCAATACCGAAAACGGGACTTCGTCGTCGGGGAAAGCAAGCTGGGCAAGTCTCCGGTAGTCGGGTTCCGCTGCCAGCAGGTCGGCAATTTCGTCTTCCCGCCCTCCCATTCCCATCTCCACCGGATCGTCGCCGAGCAGCGGTATCAGCGCCTGGTCTTCAATGCGATCAAGTAACGAGTTGGCCCAGTTGAGCCGACTCGCATACGCCACATTGACGAGCGACATCGAACCCCTCGGATGCAATTCGCCGGTGGCGCCAATCGAACGCGGTTTACCGTCGGTAAATGCCAGTTGCTGGACATGACAGGTAGAGCAAGCCACAGTTCGATTTCGGGAAAGTCGGACATCATGAAACAGCCAGCGCCCTAATTCGACCTTTGCGTTGCTCATCGGGTTTTCGTTCGGAACCATCGGCAGCGGGTTGTCGTGCCCGATCTGCCAGTCAAATGTTGATTGGCGTCCCATCTCATAGACGACGGCGCTAGCCAGCGCCATTGCAAGCAGCAGCAATAGGGCTTTCTTCAACGAAGCACCCTGAAGACCGAGGAATCCGAAGCGGCCTGGTCGCTGAATGGAAGCCCCAGCGCCTCAAACATCGGAGCGCAAGCGGATTCTGCAGGCCCCGACGAACAATCGCTGCGCTCCCCATCCGCCAGATCGACGCCAGCGAAAAGGACCGAGAGATCCACGCCAATCCGATCCGATGGCGAAAAACCCGGCAGCGACACGCTAACCCGATTTGGCGACTGGCAGGAACGGATGTCTTGTACCGTCCCTTCACAGCCGGTGCTGCCAAGGTGTATCCACATACCGTCGTCACCTGCGGACACGCCAGCACGCAGGAACTTGTAGCCGGAACGCCAATGCCAATGCATGGCCGCGTCATCCAGTGGCGCAGACGCCAGCAGGGGGTTGGCATGATTCAGTGCGAAAGGAACGCCGACTGTAAATCTAAGTTCGACGAAATCGGCCGGGTCGGTCATTCCGGTCAGGGTGCTATGGATGTCTCGCGTCCCGTTCAGGCAGCTT
The DNA here is from genome assembly GCA_002338605.1 of Proteobacteria bacterium UBA1847. Taxonomy (GTDB): domain Bacteria; phylum Pseudomonadota; class Gammaproteobacteria; order Steroidobacterales; family Woeseiaceae; genus UBA1847. The sequence goes on from DDIP01000114.1 coordinate 1,725, forward strand.
CCCTGGCCATCTTCGAGATCCACCAGGCCAATGTTCGGTTGCTGCCAACGACTGTCCTTGACCAGTGAAATCGGGTGCAGTTCGCCAGATCGATCGACGAGAGCCAGGTCCGAGACGAAGAACCGGAGATCCGACAGGGAAATTTCAACGTCGTTGCAGCCGATCGCCGCGCCCTGCCAGACAGCGCTGAATTGTATTCGTACGGTCTCCTGCTCCGTGGAGCACGCACTGACAAGAAAAAGTAAGCCTGCGTAAAGGACGAGGCTAGATGGACGCTTTGCTGACCTTATCTGGCGTGTCGTCACCTGCGCCGTTGTTGGCGGCGTTTTCCGAATCGGGTTCATCGGGAACAAAGGAATAATCGAGTACTCCGGTTGCGATCAAATCGGTCGAGGCCTGGGCAACAGACAGTTCGGTTTCGACCTCTCGGATCTTGGCTTCGGCATGGACATTCTCGGTCGCGCGCTCGGCAAGTTCTGCACGAAGTTCGCGCGTTTTGAGCACTGACTCTTTGAGGTCCCTCGACACTTTCTCGATCTTTGACTGCTGCTCGGTGATAACGTTATCACGACGCTCCAGTCCGATCGTCGTTTCCTTTAGCTCGTCTTCGGCTTTTGCAAGCTTGGTCCTCGACGCCTCAATGTCGCTACGCGCAATACGCACTTCGGCTTCGAGTTCGCGAATGCGATCATCCCGTGGATCCCGTTTTCGGGCCCGGTGTCTTGCGGAAATCGCGCCGCTGATGGACGCGAGAACCCAGCCGAGCAGGAATGCCCCGCCGGCGGCTACGATCAGCTCAAATGGGAGTTCTGCAAACATCGCAACATAATCAATTGAAATCAGTGCTCAATAAAGGACGGAGTTCTCACTCCTGAAAACGCTCATTCCGGATCCGATGACAATAGAGTGTCGGGCCATAAAAGGCAAAATATTAATAAATATATTATAAACAGATGTTTACATGATATTTATGATCTAAAGTATCGCTTCAGGACGAGCGTCGGCACCAGTATTGCTCGGCCTGCTCATCCAGAAACGCCTCGGCGTCGGCGCCCTTCAACATCGCCAGGGTGCTGAGCATTCCCGCCTGCACACAGGTATCCGCCGCGACGGTGATTGATGTGGCAGCGTCCGCAACGGGCCATCCCGTCGCAGGGTTCAGCACGTGGCTGTAGCGCACACCATTCGCCCGGACAAAACGACGTGCGTCACCGCTGGTCGCAAGTGCGCCCTGTCGGAGCCGCAACGCCGTGTCCGATTGGCCCGGTTCCATTGTCTCGATTCCCACGGTCCATGCAGCGGACCGGACAGGTGGGCCGGTGACTGCAAGGTCTCCTCCAAGGTTAACCAGGCAAGGCGTTTCGGATTCGGCTCGCAGCTTCAAGATCGCCCGGTCGACCGCGTATTCCTTGCCAATACCGCCGAGGTCGATTTCCATACCGGGCAGGAGCGTTATTGCAGGTGATCGCCAGATGACGCGGTTCCAGCCAATAAGCGGCAGTAAAGCCCGGATGGCCGCGTTGTCTGGCACGGTACTGCCACCATCAAAGGTCCAGGCGCGGCGCAGAACGCCCGATGTTATATCGAACAGACCGTCACTAAGGACAAACAGGTTGGCTGCAAAATCGAGCAGCTGGGCTGTCTCGGCGTCGACCTGAACCATGGCCCCTTCCGCCGAATTGATGCGCTGAACAATATTGCCGTCGAGATAGCGGCTGAATTTGTCCTCAATCCGCCAGGCTTCGTCAGCGACCACGCTCGCAAGCACTCGGGCCGAACGCTCGCTAGTGGCTTCCGTAAGCAGTTCGCATGGGCTGCCCATCGCGCGAAACCTTGCAGCGTACCCCCGGTGTGCGGGCTGAATGCGGATGTGGCGGGTTATAGCTTGAACCGGTAGCTGAATTGCACGATCAGGGCGTTCAGATCGGGGTAGTTGTCACGCGAGGCCTGGTTTCCAATCAACTGCTCACCCGGAATGGAGCCCGCTTGCTGGTACCATTCAAGTCGGATGCTCATGTCGTTCTGGTTCGCCGTTTTCCAGCCGAACTTAAGTCCAGCGGTGATCGCATCAAAGGCACCGAGGCGATAGTCAGACGAGGCAAAAGCCGGCAGCGGAGCGCCATCGACAAGGCTCAGGCGGTAAAAGTCCGCCTCGGTTTGTGAATACCAGCGCAGGTGTGGCTCAACGTACAGACGGTCGGACAACGGCCATCGATAACGCACATCAAGGGTGTGTGATTCGATGTCCCAGTCATCGGTCATATACCGGTAGGACGTGTCCAGCACTTTGCCGCCCAGGAAGACCTTGGCCTGCGTGTAAAGGCTGTGCTTGACGCGATCGTCCGGCCTGCTCTCAAACACGAACTCGTGCGATGGACCCAATAACGGTCCCGGGTTCGTTCGCGCAATGGTATCGCCGGTCGTGCCGTCGACAATGCTCAATACCTTGTAGGGATTGTTGAGGTAGCCGCTTTCACTCGAATACGAGTAATTGGCCTGCACGACCAGGCTTCGCGAAATAACCTGGGTCAGGCCCAGCACGACATCCAGAACGTCCTTGTCACGCGATGCCTCGGGCCGGTTGCTGGTGTCACCGACATCCAGCATCGACGTAAACGGGATCGGGACCCCGCCGACAGAGTCGAATTCATCCTGAGCGATAGAAATGCCGGCAGAAAATGTGGTGTTTCGCTTGTTGAAGTCCTTTGCAAAGCGTCCATTGAGCCCCAGGTGGAAATAGTCGTACTCTTTGGATGCGCTGATGCCGACATTGATCAGGCTGGTATCGCCAACCGGCTGTTGCCAGTTTCCCGTCAGCGCCACGCGCGTGTCCTTGAACGTATCATCTAGCGGCAGGACCCCGACAGGAACCTCATAGGCAGCGTTACCGGAAGGACGTGTGAAGGTTTGCGGCACGTCCTGTCGAATTGCTCCGCTTGGGGTAGCGCCGGTCAGCGAGTCGAGTGTCAGGCTTACCGTGAGGCTGCGATCATCGACAAACATACGCCTGATGATTGCCTTGAGGCTCAGGTCCTGTACCCGGTTTTCGTCCTCACCGTAATACAGCAGCGAGGTATTGAAGTCCCATTTCGGCTCTTCCTGGGCTTCAACCGCAGCCGGTATGCTGTTGCCAAGCAAGGCACAGGTGGCGGTCGCCAGGGCGGCGGAGATTGATCTGTCTTTAGTTGCAGCCACAGCCACCACCGCCGAATGCCCGTCCACCGCTTGAGGCTTCTTTACTGAAATAGATATGGTCGTCTGTGGCGCCTTCCGCGGCGTCGGTCGTGAGTTGCATTTCTTCTTTTGCGAGGATATCGCGCTCCCAGGGCTCGACTCCCATTGAAGAGCAGCCGCCCACGAGTAGCAGCAGCGCTACAGTTGCGGTTTTCATTTCTTTTCCTTTGGGCGCAGTGCCTGTCGTATTTGTGCTTCGTAAAGGTCCTGATCTTTGGTCTTGAATCCGGCATGTCGGCTCAAAAGCTCACCCTCCCGGCCGATCAGGATCGAACTTGGCATGACGTCGACCTGGAAATCACGCGCCACGTTGCCGTCGGGATCGTAGTGGATGGAAAAGCTGGCCGGATATCTCTCGAGGAAATCCGCAGCATCATTACTGTCCTGGTCCAGATTGACGGCGATGATCACCAGGCCCGCATCGGCATACTTGGCTTGCATCTCGTTCATCCATGGAAAAGATCTGCGGCAAGGCACGCACCATGATGCCCAGAAATCGACTAGGACGACTTCTCCACGATGCGCGTCAAGCGGAAGACCTGGCTGGGCAGTTGTGGTGACTGCCACC
>DDIP01000115.1:0-2058 GCA_002338605.1 Proteobacteria bacterium UBA1847
GCACAAAGGGCGCTGGCGATCCATAGTTCGCCAGCGCCCGAATCAGACAAGAATCAGTGTTCGACTAGTAGTATGAATACTGCAATGAAACCGAATACGTCCTTGGGGAACCTGGCATGTTCCACCACTTATGATAAGAGCTTTCGATGTATTCCTTGTCAGTCACGTTGTCCACGTGGACGGCAAACCGCAAATTGTCAGTTGGCTGATACGTGCCAAAAAGATTGAGCAACGTAAATGACGGTAGTACATAGGTCGGATCGATCGTCTCGCCGAGGCGGTCGCCAACATACCTGACCGCGAAGCCCGCCGATGCGTCCGAGCCGCGAAGAGTGAAGCCCTTACTCAATGACAAATTGGCGGTGTGATCTGCGACGTTAATTAGCGGTGTGCCGGCTGGGACGAACACACCCCAATCGGCATTGATAATGCCGTTTGCCTGAACCGCGTCGATGTAGGCGTACGAGAAGAAAATCGACAGATCATCCGTGATGTTCCCGGCGAGGTCGATCTCTACGCCTTCACTTTCAGCCTCGCCGAGTTCGGCGGAAAAACCGGCATTGATCGGGTCAGCGGTGAGAACGTTGGACTTTTTCGCCTGAAACAGTGTGACGGAACCGGACAGATCACCGTCTGTTGATGTCCACTTCACGCCGATCTCCGAAGACTCGCTGTCCTCAGGCTCGAAGGCTCTGCCCTGAAAGTCTGCCCCCGTGTTCGGCCTGAAGCCTTCCGCATAACTTGCATAAAGCGATACGTTGGTGGTTGGCTCGAACACGAGTCCTGCTCGATAGCTCGTTTCTGTTGGATTTACACTACTGACGGCGCTGGAGAAGCGGTTTGTAATTGTCTGGTCGAAATCGTCGTAACGAAGGCCGACCAGTAGTTTCAGCCGATCTGTCAAATCCATCACGTCCTGAAAGTAAATTCCGAATGAGCTCTGCTCCTCCAATGTACTGGCATTAGGTGTGGTCTGTGGAATTGGCCAAGCATCATAGTCCGGGTCAAAGGCATTGATCGTATAGTCATAATCACCCGGTGTTACGCGCCAGCGTGCCTGCTGTACGTCGTGCTCGTACTCATAGGCATCGGCGCCGACAAGCAAATGGTGTGTAATTCCGGCGTCGATCGTACCTGTAAATTCAAGTCGACCGGAAAGATCCTGTGCCTGATAGTTGCGATAACGAAGCTGTCGCGCGACAGTCACACCGTCAACCAGGAACAGGTTCCGGGCCGCAGACAGCGATATATCTGCTGAATTGCCCTCAAATGAGGAATCCCGATATCCCAGACCAGCCAACATTGACCAGTCATCAGTCAGTTCGTGCTGTAGTGTGAACTGGTGGCTAAGTGAATCAATTTCCATGGGCCCAAGCCTCGGGTCGCCGAGGAAGCGTTCAGGCGGAAGAACGAACGGGTCGCCGTTCAGCGAGATCACGCCTCGATCGAACAGGACTTCCTGCGTCACATATTCGAGTTCGTACAACAGTGACGTCCGATCCCCGATTGTAAACAACACAGACGGAGTTATGGCCAACTTCTCTGGCTCAGTGCCCCGGAAGCTGTCGGATTGCTCGTAGGCGCCGTTTATACGGAAAGCGACGGTGTCCGACGCTGCGTCAGTGTAGTCTCCTTCGAGGCGAGCCGTACTCCAGCGACCGAATGTGGCCTTAACATAGCCCTCGCGTTCAAATTGCGGCTTTTTCGTAATCAGATTGATTGTGCCGCCGGGCTCACTACGCCCATAAAGTGCCGATCCCGGGCCCTTCATGATTTCGATGCTCTCTACGTTCGAGGTATCTCTCCGGCCACTGTAACCTCGACCAGCAGAGAATCCGTTGACCAAATAGCCCGCCGAGTTGTTCTCGTCGCCAGCCAGGCCACGGACGGCAAACATGTCCCATATGCCGCCAAAGTTGTTCTGGCGTGCGACGCTGGCCGACAGGTCAAGCGCGTCCTGGAAACTGACAATACCCATTTCGTTCAGCATTTCGCTGGGCAAAATCTGTACAGCCTGTGGCAATGACTCAAGCGGTGTATCGCCGCGATACGGCTGAT
>DDIP01000115.1:2166-17806 GCA_002338605.1 Proteobacteria bacterium UBA1847
AGGCTGCCGTTGTGACTTTACAACGACCTCATCCAGACTGTCGGAAGACGAATCCTGACTCAGTGCGGGAGAAGCTCCCACCATGCAAATTGCGCTCAGCAAAATCGAGCGTTTGAATAATTCGTATATCGCCATGATGACTGCTCTCCGATCGGAATTTAGTTCTAAATTACGTAATTTCTGCTTCCGAGCCGTGCACCAACAGCATGCAGACTCCCCCCTCGCAATCCTCCTGCAACAGACGGTGTCTCTTGCGAAGCTTCGAGCTATAGAAAATTATAGGCCTTCGCTGTCGTAATATTGGCTCGAATAGTGATGCTCGCACAGTCAAATCTGTCAACCATCGACTCTAATTGGCAGAAAATGCTGGCAACGTCCGGGAGAATCACTGCTTACATTCGAAACTCGATTGGTCCAACTGCGACATTACCGGCCGCTAGAAACGTGATTTCCAAATCTCAGCTCCTCCGTCTTCACAAGTGGTGTGGCCTGTTCGCGTTCGGCTTAATCCTTATCCAGGCGGCCTCGGGTGCGATAAATGCCTTTCGGTATGAGGCCGGACAACTGTTCGACCCGACAGGAATGATTCGCCAGTCAGATGGCATGGACGCACCGTTAAATGACGTTCTTCGCTCGCTTCGTGACGCGTACCCGGAGCAGCCACTGGAGCGCATCGTGTTTCCAAAGGGCCCTCGAGGCATTCTCCTCGCCCACCTGCTGTCCGACACGGGTGAAAAAAGCCTGGTCGCCGTGGATCCTGGAAGCGGGGAGATCTTACGGTCCGGGACGCTTTGGGCCTTTCCAGCCGAGGCCGCCGCGCGAATACACTATGACCTGACGATCGGGCTGCCCGGAATTTCCATCGTCGCCGCAACTGGTATCTTGTGCCTCACCATGGCGATAACAGGGTTTTCATTCTGGTGGCCCCAGAAGGGGCGGCTCCTTCAGCGGCTGCGAATTGACTGTCAGGCGCCGGGAAAAACGCTGTTACGGCAGTTACATCGCACCACTGGCGTAGCAATGTCGCTATTGCTGAGCTTCAGCCTCATCACAGGCGCTGTGTTGGCGGTTGACTATATCGCAACGGGCCTGGTTTCTACGCCCATGCCCGTGAGCGGGTTGTCGCGCGGAACTGTCGTTGACGTCGATGCGCTTGTCCGGCAGGCAAAATCGCAATATCCGCGACGGCGCATTCGAGATGTCCGCTTTGTTGACGATACCCGTGCCAACGTATTCCTGATGGCGCCGGAGCGAAGCCCGCGTGCGGTGCACCAGGTCGGCATTGACGTCAGTAGCGGGGTCGTAACGACGACAGCCGACGCCAAGGGCAATACGGAGTTATGGGTAACCTGGTTGCCACTGCATACGGGCGAATGGCTTGGTACTTTTGGCCTGGTTCTGATCACAAGCAATGCATTGGCACTCTTACTGCTGGCAGTCAGCGGCCCGGTCATGTGGTTCAACAGGGTGAAGCACCGGCGCCGGAAGAGCCGCTAACGCCGCGGTGGCAGAATATTTCGCAAACCACGCCAGTAAACAGTCATTAGCCTCTATTCGAAATGGCCATTTGGCACATTAATGTTGCTGTCCAGCGGTAGAATGATCCTCAGTATTCTCCGCAATCTTCCCAACCGGACAGACCACCAAAAATGAACAGTTTCGTAACACTGAGCAGCACGGACGATAAAGTACGGGCTACCAAATTTGAATCGGGCGGCGTCAGCGACAATGACCCGTTTTCTCAATCCCGCCGAATCGCGTATGACGACAAGCGAACTCGCGCCGGCACTGTCACATTCGACGGAAGCAAAACCATTGAGAAATATCCGCACTGGGAACTGCTCATCGTTACGGAAGGCAGTCTGAACTTCACTTTTGCTACAACCGAAGTCAATGTTTCCGCTGGCGGTGCTCTGGTCGTTAACAAAGCTACACGATTCAGAATAACAGCTGACGCATCCGCGAAATGGGTATTTCTTTCTGTAACCACTGACCTGGACGGAAATCCGGAACCGGCGGTGCTTAACTTCTTCGACCGGGATGCGCCCCTGTTTGAGTCGCCTACGCTGGATGCAGACATTTTAGTTAGCTCGCCACCGACCTGCCGTAACCATCGAATGCATGTCCGCGATGACATCAGGGTCCGCGCCGGTGTTTGGGATTCCACACCCTACGAGCGTGTGTATCTTGAACAAAAAGAGCACGAGTTGATGCACATCACACAGGGTGAAGTTACTTTTTCCGACAATGAGGGTCGCGACGAAGTGTATTCGGTCGGTGATACGTTTCTTGTTCCCAAAGGCGTGCACGGCAAATGGAAGAGCACCGCTCACGTCGCCAAGATTTATGCCGTAGTAAGCTAGGGCAGTGGCCGGCGGCCAAGCGGTTTACCCGGCGAACCAGGACGGACGAGAGCGAAAGGGGGCCGATCGGCCCAAATTGCGAGCGGAGCGAGTCAGTCGAACTACCGACACATCGATTTTCAAGGCACGCAGGCATCGGATACTGCTTGTTATAACAACCGGTTGTGGGGACGTTCCTCGCACCAATCGCGGTGCGATGCAGAAAGGATTAGGCATAATTCACGCATGGAATTGTCCGCAAGGTTGTCACTGAAACCTATCGCGCGCACTCAGCCATTTTGACCGTAAGTTGCGTCGGCGTCATATCTTCCGGGATGATCGCTTGGCAGGCTTTATGGATTTCGACATCACTTGTTGTCGTTCGCAGGCAAAAACACAAATCGGGGCCACCGTCGGGGACAGGAAGCGCCGCACGGCACGCGAAGGTTTTTGTAGCGCTTTCTTCGGGTGTCATCGAATTCATCAATTCGCTGCAGGCTTTGTGTCTCGCGTTAGTCGAGATCGGTTCATTGACGCAGGTGCAAAAGTCCACCTCCCCTGAACGATCCTCACCGGCAACGGTGGTCTGTAAATTCTCTGATTCCCCACAGGCAACTATCAACAGGGCCACGATAACGGGTACAAAAATTTTCATTGGATTCTCCTCAACGTGGGGCACTGATGCTGTGGCGTGTATCGCGCGCTTTGCGCACTGCACTTTGCAACATACTTTTCTCCGGATTTCCGGGGTCGTAGACAATGTCGATTTCCTGACCCTCGGTGTATGACTCGAAATCCCGCGGCCTGACTTCGATCTCGCGCTCGTATTCACGGCCGTCTCTTGTGACAAATGCGTAGCGCACCATGCAGGCCTTGTAAGTGCGTGATCGCCGTACGCGCTTTGCCATCACAATCCTGCCGGTCACTGTCTCGCCATTGGTCAGAAGGCCAGCCATGGCTGAAGCGCGCTTTTTGACCCAGCGAACGGCGAAGAAACCAGCGACAGCCAACACGATAATGGTCAATACCAGCTCTGCCATTGAACTAATCCTCCGATTGCCGTTTACGGATAAGAGCCACGAACGAGCACCGACTCTTCAGGGTCTGATGGGTCATAGAACACTTCGACCTGCCTGCCGACCGGGTGAGTGCTGACAAGATGTTCTTTTTCCTTTCGCGACAGGTTGCTTTGGTTAAAGCGAACGACGTCATTTACGTATCGATGACCGTCGACGACATATTCGTATGAGACCTCGACCCGATGGCGAGTCTTGTGGCGCTGCGAGCCGACCTTGGTGCGGCGCGTATCGAGATTCGAGTGCGTGACCAGGCCGGTCACCGACGGCCATTCCAGGCTGGCTCTGGAAACGGCGCTCATGTGCTCATCGTAACGTCCGTAAAAGTACGTGATCCCTGCAGCCATCAGCAGAACCACGAGAAGGATGATGATGTTTTTCGCTGCGTTGCTCATGATGTCTGCTCAGTCAGCGAAACTCAGTTGCACACGCCGGTTCAATGCCTTGCCTGATTCCGTGTCATTCGGCGCCGCAGGCCGAGCCTCACCGTAGCCGATGCCATCGATGCGATTCGCATCGATACCGTTGTCGACGAGCCAGCGGATCACCGTCCCGGCGCGGCGCTCCGACAAGTCCTGGTTCAGGGAGTCACTACCATCCGAATCGGTATGCCCGGCAATCTGGAATCGCCGCTCTGGCGCACGCTTCATGACTTCGAGTACTGCGCGTAATGTTGGCAGTGACGACGGCTTGAACTGATCCCGCCCGGAATCGAAGTAGATGCCGTAGAGGTCGATCGTGCCGCTTTTCGCAAGTTCGGCTTCGAGGTTGGTCACGTCTTCGCGACGCAGGTCAAGTTTGATCGTCACGTCCACGACACCAGCCGGCGGCACGACAGCAATTGCCGAGCCTTTCGCGTAATCGGGATGCTGTGCTGCGACTGCATTGCTACCCGTGGCGACCGACTTGAAATTGAATCGGCCCGCTGAGTCTGTTTCCGCAGCAAGGCGGCCGGTTGTCACACCAGCCTGTGCAATCGGCTCGCCGGTTTTCGCATCTACAACTGTGCCGCTGATGTCACCAATCCTGATCGGTACCAGCGCAAGCTTTACGTCACGCTCGGCGTCAGCTTGCAGTTGCGTTGTCACGGAGCCTGGTTCGTAAGCCGGTAAGGTGCCGGCAACACGCAATGCGCCAGCCGGGACTTTCTCCGCGCGGAATCTGCCGGCGTTGTCGCTCCTGGCTTTTTGCGTACCTACGACAACCTCGGCGTTTGCCAGCGGCTGACCGGTTTCGGCGTCGGTCACAATGCCTGTAACAACTCCCCAGGTGATCGGTTGCAGACGCAGTGTCACTGTTTCGCTGGCGCCGGCCGCCAGTGCAATGGTCGTCGAGTCATCAATGTGCACTGCCTTCGAAGCGAGCACGCTGATATTGCCGGCTGCGACGCGTTGCAGCTCAAACTCGCCCGCAGCGTTTGTTCGGGTACTTTGCCGACCCGCGCGGACAGCGGCATTCTCCAAAGGCTGACCAGTGTCCGCGTTCACGACCGTGCCACTCACTGTGCCGTAAGTAATCGGGGTCACACTGATTTCAGTATCGATAACAGCGGCCACTTCGACATTAACCGGCGATTCCCCGGGTTCGAACAATTTAAGGTTTGCCCGGGCGATTACTTTGCCGGCCGGGACCTGCTTGATCTCAAACCTGCCGTCGGCATTGCTTCGGGCGGAGAGGTTACCGATCGTAACGGTCGCGCCGGCAACCGGTTTGCTGTCTGCAGCATTGCGCACGATACCTTGCACGGTGCCGGTCGTAATGGGCTCGAGCGCCAGGTTCACTTCCTGCGTCGTACCGGGCGCGAGCGTGACGGTTTCCTGGTCGCCGCGATAGCGGAACAATTCGGCACTCACCGATACGCTGCCAGCCGGCACTCGCTCTGCACGGAATGCGCCCTCTGCGTTCGAGCGCCGGTCAAGACCGGCAAAACGAACCTTGGCATTGGCGAGTGGCGCACCACTTACGCTGTCGGTCACGGTGCCGGCGATCGTGCCGTAGGTAACAGGCACGAGCTTGATTTCAACGCGAGACTCGGCAGCGGCGTCCAGCCCGATTTCGGCAGAACCGGGTTCGTAAAGCCTGGCGCTGGCATTAATAACGACCTGCCCGGCCGGAATTTCCTCGGCCGTAGCCTGACCACTGGTGTTTGTTGATTTGCGTCGCTGCCCGATCATGACGTCCGCGCCGCTGATCGGTTTTCCGGACGTTGCATCGAAGATCGTCGCTACCACGGTGCCGGTCGTGATCGGCGCAAGCTCGAGCATTAGAGTGGCGTTGCCATCGCGCACCAGTTCAGCGGTCGCCTGCGCATCGTGATAGCGCGCAAGTCCTGCGACGACGGATAGGTCACCCGCAGGTACCCGTTCAGCAACAAAGCTGCCATCGGCATCCGTTTTGACTTCGATGGCGCCGATACGCACAGACGCATTTGCCAATGGCTGCCCGGTTGTTGCATCGCGAACATCGCCTTGCACGGTACCCCAGGTTATTGGCTCCAGCGCCAGGCGTGCTTCCGCAGAAGCCATCGCTTCAAGATTGACGTCGGTCGATGCGGGAACAAAGAGCGCCTTCGAGCCGCCAACGGATACCGCACCCGCCTCGACCTCCTCGAGAATGAAGCGACCGTCGTCGCCTGTCACGCCGCTTACATCACCCGCACTCACCGAGACACCCGCCAGCGGCGCGCCACTTTCCAGGTCAACGACGATGCCACGGATCGTGCCTGTCGTGATTGGCTCGAGTTCAAGTGTGGCCTCGGCAGTTTGCAATGCCTCGAGTAAAAGCTTTTGGCTGTCTGCCCGGAAGCCCGACTGCGCACCGCTAACCTGGACTTCACCGGATTCAATTTCTTCCGCTCGGAAACGACCCTGGCTGTCGGTTCTCACCTTTTGACCTGCGATCTCGATAACTGCATTGACGATCGGTTCCCCGGTCGCCGCATTGATCGCGGTGCCGAGTATCGTGCCTGTTGTAATCGGGTCGAGGAGAAACTCAGTTTCAATTTTCGTTGGCACCGCCGAGGAAAACGGCTTCGGTGAACTGGTGTGATAGGCATCGTGACTGGCAACCAGTTGCCAGCTTTTGCCCGGGTCGAGCTGTATCAGGAACTGTCCCCGTTTGCCTGTTCGTTCTGCTTTCCAGCCGCCCGCCGAGACCCTGGCACCGTTGATCGGCAGGCCCGTCCTGCGATCACGGACCGTACCGACGACGATCAGTGGCGCCTGCAGGGACAGTTCGCGGCCTTCGACCTCGAAATCGAGCTCGACCGAATCTTCGAAAACAAATTTGTCTTGCTTCAATACGTACAGTTTTTTGTCGACGACGCCCTGCACCAGCATATGAACATTGTCGACGGGCAAATCGGTAACGGCGAACCGGCCCCCGGCATCCGTTTCGCGAATGTAGTCGCCGGCCATGGTCTTGAGACCGAATTCCGGTGCACCTGCGATCGGGTCGAAAGCCACCGATACCGGCAGACCGGCAACAGGCTCGCCGGTCGCGCCATCCACGATGCGGCCGCGTAATGTCAGGCTTGGCAAATCCGGCCTCGGCACGGCATTCGAAGCGGCGAGTTGAATATCGACAGGCTGACCCTGCAACTCGGCCGGTTTGAGGCTTACACCCGACTCGGTCTGGTAGACGAACTTGTACTCGTAGTTCGGGTGATTGACGTCCACGCCGGCGCCGGTGGCCGGCATGAGCAGGGAATAGCGTCCATCGCTGTCCGTTGTCGCACTGGTTGCGTACGGCGGGTGCATGCGCAGTTCTGCACCTGACACGGGCGCACCGGTGTCGGCGTCGGTTACGCGGCCCTGAATGTATTCGGCGTCCAGTTGCCAGAGACTGCCGTAATCGATCTTCAGAAAGCGCTCAAACCGATACGGAATGGCATAGTCGTCGCTGTCCCGCGCTTCCCGCCGGGCGGCCGTCTGCGCTTTGATAATGGCGCGCGTTAGGTCGTTGCGTGTATTGGCATCGACCGACGCGTAAACCTTGTCGGCTTCGGGTTGGTTGCCGGCTTCAATCAGCTCGACAATGCGCTCCTCTGCGGCAGCGGTCGATGCAAAACGCAGTTTGGCATCGTCTTCGACGCGTGGAATGACACGGTCCGGCAACGAATCGAGTTCGTCGATCAGCCGATCGTATTCGTTCTCATCGAGCGAAGTCGGGAAGTTGGGTTGCGAGTTAACCGGCGACCGGGCTTGCGCCGCCTGGCCTGCGTTTGGAGCACCACTTTCAAGCGCTGAATCGGCTGAAGCATTGCTCGAAGCGTCGTCACCGCCGCAAGACACCAACAACAACGTCAGTACGAGCGAGGCCAGCCACGCATTGTGATTTGTCGGAATCACGTCAATCCTGTCGCTTGTACTTGTCCGTCAGGAATTCAAAGTAGACGTAACCGAAACGGTCGTACCAGTCAGGTTCGCCGTACATCGCCTCACAGCTGCCAAGCTCGATCATGGATTCGTGCAGGCGGCCGCGCAGGTCCGCGTACTTGTTGTCGTAGGCTTTTTTGAGTTCGTTAACCGAACGCTCGATCTTCGTTCGCTCCGCTTTCCATGTCAGCCCGACCACACCATGTACCCCCGAGGCCGTATCGCCGAATGCGAGGGCACTGTTGATATCATTCATACTGCATTGGTAAATGACGCGAAGATCCTCAAACACGCTACGCACCTGGTTGAATTTGTCGCGGGCCGTGCCGTAGCACGACTCGCATTCGCTATCCCCCTCGCAGAAGGTCGGTATGCGTGGTGTGCTCGGGGGATTCGCAACTGTCGCGCACGGATTCAGCGGATTCCATTCATCGATTAGGCCTTTTAGCGCCATCAGGATTTCCAGCCGCTTCAGAAGCGTCGCTGAATTACTTTCCAGCCGACTGCGAATGCCATCAATCTCGGCGTTATTTGCCTGCGTCTGATCAAGCTGCCTTCCGAGTGCATCCAGCGTACCCGCCGTCGACTCTGATACGCCGTATGCAAACTCGTCAGGCGATGCTGTGAGTAACGTTGCAAAAAGCAGGAGTGCTGCGGGCGACTTGCGATTACGCAGCAGCAGAAACAGCAGAATGACAATGACAGCGAGCAAACCCACCGCGACGGGTGCGAGCCAGTCCGGCTGCCGGCCGGACTCTGGTACAGGCATGTTCGTTGTGCCTACCGATGGCGCAGTTGCGGCTCCGACCTCGTACCTGGCTGCATCTGCCTTACGTGCCTCGAAAAGCGGAGACGGCATCAACTCAGCTGCTGCCACTTCCGGACTGGTCATGATAACCAATTGCCACGCCGTTTCCTCCGGCGCATTGATTCTGAATCCGAGGTCGCCATGCGCGCGGAACTTGATGCCACACATACCGCTGTCGTCGGTTGTGCAGCTATCAAGCGTCTCGTCCCAGTGGCCCTGTGCAAGCTCCATCGACACCGCATTGGTAGCGCTCAGGGACATCAGGTAGACCTCGGTTGCCCGCCGTGCCGACAGAGCGCCAACGTACAGGTAGTCAGTGACACCCTGGCTGGCACCGGTTGCCGCGGTCCACATGACGCCGTTGCCGTCCGGGTAGTCCCGCAGGGTCAGTTGCACGGGTTTGATGTTCGGATCGAGCGCGTAGGGTTGGGCTTCCGATGTCTCCGATACAGCCAGCAGGCATCCCACCAGCATCAGAACTAACAGGGTTCGATTTGCCATCGTAGTCTCACAGCAACGACCGGTTTCTGGTCCTCTGTGATGTATTACGCAGGTCAGGCGGAATTTGGACCAGTCAGCCTCGTCCTGTCACGGCTGGTTTGCGGCGATCGCCCGTTCCAGCCCGGCCTGCACGGTCGCGGCGGTCGGATGGTTGTCCGGCAAGGCCACTTCGGCGACATCGACTGCGCGACGGAACAGGGTCTCGGCCTCCTCCGGATGGCCGGTATCCAGCTTCAGCGTTGCCAGCCCGTTCAGGATGTTGACCGTGTGCGGGTGGCTTGGCCCGGCGGTTGCATCGAAGATTTCCAGCGCGCGTGTGTAATGTGGTTCGGCCTCTTGCGTTCGTCCCTGATCGTGCAACACGCCGGCAAGCGCATTGAGTGCGACGCCAGTCAACTGGTGTTGCTCGCCCAGTGCGCCGGTGATGATATCCATTCCGTCGATGATTGTGCGTTCGGCCATTGCCAGGTCGCCGGTCATGCGCTGCATCGAACCGATGTTAACGGTCATCAGTCCGACGGTCGGGTGATCGTCTCCGAGCGATCGTCGCGACGTATCCCGGGCCCGGATAGCGTACTGCAGTGCCAGCTCGTTGTTGCCGAGGCCACGATAAAACACGGCGAGTGAATTCAGCGTGTTCGCCGTTTCCGGATGTTCTTCGCCGAGCATCGCCTCGTTGATCGCGATGGCCGCGAGATAAAGTCGTTCTGCCTCTTCGTTGACGCCCTGCTCGCGTGCGATGCCTGCGAGTTCTTTGTAAGTGACGGCAAGGTCCGGGTGTTCGCCACCGAACAGGCGGGTACGGAGTTCACGTGCCGTTTCAAACGACGCCTTCGCCGCGTCAAGGTCGCCGTATTGCCGCAACATGACACCGATATCGTGCTGTATTGACGCATAGGTCGTTGTGTTTGCCACCCCGCTTTCGGCCAGCAGGTCAGCCGCCTGTCGCAACAGGTCCAGGCCCTGCCCGGTGTCACCCGTACTGAACTCCAGTGTTCCGAGACGATACAGGTCCCTGGCGATTTCGGCTGCCGAGGCGAGCCGTGATTGATCGTGATCCAGTGCTTCGTTGAACGCCTCGCGCGCCGGTACGAATTGCGCCTGTTCACGATGCACCTCACCACGCTCGACCAGCAACTCCGATCGTGCAGTGTCGTCTGTATTAACCAGCATGCCTTCGGCGACGTCGAGAAATGTCATCGCTTCGGGAAATTCGCCTTTGAGCCGATTCAGGCGCGCCAGCGCAATGAGCGCATCGACCTGAAGTGCGTCATCGTTCATCGACGCATAGATATCGGCTGCCTGCTGTGCAAGGGGTACCGCCCTGTCGTACAACGCGAGTTGCCCGTAGGTTCTTGCGAGCAGCAATAACATCTCTGCGTGCAGTGCCGGCTGGCCATCGAGTTGCTGGTTGACGCGGCTGGCGCCGAGGTCGAGTAGCTGCCTCGCGGTCAGCTGCTCGCCAAGGCTCTTGTCGGGTCCGGCGAATTCAAAAAGGCTGGTGACAAAGTCGCGCGTCTGGTTTGCCTTGGCAGCCTCAAGGCGAGCCAGCGCCGCTGCCAACTCAGCTTCGCGGGCCTGCTGCAGGGCGAACGCGGAACTCACGATGAGTCCCACTGCCGCGATCGCGCCGAGCGGTACACCAACCGGGTGGCGACCGATGAACTTTCGCATTCGATACGACAGCGTATCCGATCGTGCACTGACTGGCAGTCCGTCGAGATAGCGGACAAGATCGGCGCGCATTGCCTCGACGGATGCGTAGCGGCGTTCCGGTTCAACACGCAGCGCCTTGAGCGCAATGTTTTCAAGATCACCATGAATCGTGCGCTGCAGGCGTCGCCACGACGTTCGTCGTGCCGCAGCGATAGCATCACGCTTGTCGGGCGCGATCGAGTGCGCAAGGCTCGAAAAGCCCGGCGCGCCCTGCTTTCGAATCTTGCGTTCGATGTCGAGCGCCGAGCCCGAGTCGCTGACAAACGGGCGTCGCCCGGCCAGCAGTTCAAACAGCAGGCCACCCAGTGCGAATACGTCAACGGCCGTTGTGACCGTGCCGCCGGTAAACTGTTCCGGTGCCGCGTAGTCCGGTGTCAGCGCGCGGAGCGTCGTCTGTGTACGGCTGGTGTCGTCGTCGGACAGAATTTTGGCGATGCCGAAGTCGAGCAGCTTGGGTGCGCCGCTGGCATCGACCAGAATATTGCTCGGTTTCAAATCACGGTGAACGATGAGGTTGGTGTGTGCATAGCCCACCGCCTCACACACCGAGCAAAACAGTCGAATGCGTTGACGCACGTCAAGGCGATTCGTATCACAATAGATCGTAATCGGCATCCCGTCGACGTACTCCATCGCAAAAAACGGCTGTCCGTCTTCGGTGATGCCACCATCAAGCAGCACCGCGATGTTTCGGTGTTGCAGGCTCGCGAGGATTTGCCGTTCCTGCAGGAAACGTGTCTGCCAGTGTTCGCTTTGCCGGTTAGGCAGAATCAGTTTGAGGGCAACGGTTTGTTCGAAGTCCTGGTCAGCACGTTCGGCGCGGTAGACCGTTGCCATGCCGCCCTCGCCAAGGCGATCGACGATACGATATGGCCCGATGCGTTCCGGCTCCGTCTGACTGGCGGGTTTGTCGATCGTCATGTCAGCAAGATGCTGATCGGCGCCGCTGTCCAGCAGATGCCATTTACTGTCGTCCGCGTGCAACATCGCTTCGACGCGCTGCCTGACCGTCTGGTCTGCGCAATGATTGTCAAGAAACCGCGCGTGTTCAGACCGATCAATGTCAAGCAGCTGATCGAACAGCACCAGCGCCTCGTCACGTTTGTCGTGCCCCGTGCTCATTGTCCACTCATCTCGGCAAACAGGAACGCGCGCGATTTGCGCCATGCCCGTTTAACCGTCATGTCCGACACGTCGAGGCAGTCTGCGATTTCCTCGATCGTGCAGCCGCCGAAGAACTTGAGCTCAACAACCTGGTGGCCGCGCTTGTCAACTTTATTCAGGCGTGTCATGGCCTCTTCGAGCGCGAGGATTTGCTCCGGTAACGAATCCGCAGGTAAGCGACCTTCGTCGAGCGGTACACGCGCCCAGTCGCCACCACGCTTGTTGGCCGCTTTCTGTCGCGCGTAGTCGACGAGGATATGGCGCATTGCACGTGCGGCGGTCGCGAACAGGTGATTGCGGCCATCGAGCCGGGCGAGCTTGTCGGCACCGAACAGTCGCAACGAGGCTTCGTTGACGAGATCGGTTGTGCAAAGCGTTGCGTTGTATTGCGAGCTGAGTTGGCGGTGCGCGAGCTTGCGCAGCACCGGGTAGATGCTTTCAAACAGGTCGTCGTGTGCGCTGCTATCGCCGTCCGCAGCACGCTTGAGTAATCCCGTCAGGTTCGTCGGGTCGCCGGCCATCTATCGATCATAACCCCTGACCCGCCGTGCGCCCAGTGGATTGCCGGTCAATCGCTGCAGCCTTGCCAGACAGTCGGATCGTTGTCGTCGCAGTCGTTGCCATAGGTCGACATGTAAGAGCCGGTTTCGGCGTCAGTCCTGGTTTGCGGACAAAGATAACGGCTGTACGCGGGATCACCGTGTCTATCGCCGTCGCGATCGATGAACATCTGCAGTTGCAGCGATTGACCGCCATCCAGTGCTTCGTCGACCGTCGAATCGCAGTCGTCATCGACATAATTGCAGACCTCCGTCGCACCGGGATGCACACTCGCGCGTCGGTCATCGCAGTCGAGTGCGCCGAAATTAACCTGGTCATTGTGTGACGAACCGAAGCGCCGCAGTCGTTGGCGTCGTTCCTGCTCGCGCTGCGCCGCCTCCGCTTCGGCCTGGCGCTTGCGTTCCACTTCGGCGTTAAAAAGCTGCTCGCGCAGGCGTTGTGTGTCCTGGTCGAAGGAGCGTGCAACCAGTTCGTCGCCGGGCTCATCGACTGGCACTGTGCCGGCGACATCGATACCACCGCCCCGGGCCGGTATGCCCGGATCGCCGCCCGGCAGGTCCTCGACCGCTCCGCTGGTTGCCATCGGTGCACCGGGACCGGTGTCATCATCCTCCGGGAATGTCATCGCCAGGTTGCCGATATTGACCGGGCCGTTGACGAGTTGCTGCAGCGTTGTTTTGCGTTGTGCATTGAGT
Source organism: Proteobacteria bacterium UBA1847 (assembly GCA_002338605.1). Taxonomy (GTDB): domain Bacteria; phylum Pseudomonadota; class Gammaproteobacteria; order Steroidobacterales; family Woeseiaceae; genus UBA1847. The sequence goes on from DDIP01000115.1 coordinate 15,406, forward strand.
TGCTCGATGCGGGCTGCGGTCTTGTCAAACTGCGCAGCCCGGTCAGCCTGGTGCTTGTCCGCAAGCGCGCTGGCCGATTGCTGGTTCCATTGCCGCAATTCAGCGCGTTCCTTGGCGGATTCCCGTGTCAGGCGTTTGTACTCAGCGCTGTGTTCAGCCGTTGACAATTTCTTGCCGGGCAGGGCTTTGTACTCATTATTGTATTTGTCGTTTATCTCGGCCAGCCGCTTGCCGTATTCGGCGCGCAAATCCACCACCGCTTTTCTGTAGGTCGCATCGATAGCGGTGAGCTGGCGCGAATTCTCCGCCCAGAGTTCCCTGGATCGGACTCCATAGTATTGGATTGCATCATGCTGGTTGGTCAATTGCTCGTTCGCTGTGGCCGTGTTCGTCTGCGCGAGTGACAGCGTGCCATAGCACGAGGCAATGACGAGCAGAAGAGAAAAGCCGCGCATCAGTAGCAGTCCGAATCCGGATAACCGTCGCCATCCGAATCCCAGTTTCCGCCCGTTTTCGGGTCGCAGTCTTCGTCGCGACCGGCGTTGCACACTTCGGTATTACCGGGATAGCGGTCCGGGTCCAGGTCATCGCAATCGTCGCCGCCACAAATGCTCGCGTACGCCCCATCACCGTCCGCATCCGGATTGGTTTCACAGGCCTCTTCCCAAAGTTCCTTTTCCTGCGCGCGGGCTGCATTCCCAGCAGTCTGAACAGCGAGTGCTGAACCCAGTACAAGGCATGTCGAAAGCAATGTTGCAAGCAGACGGCGTGCGATTCGTTTCAGGCAGTCTGATATTTGCATTACGTTCCCCTTTTCAATTTGATGAGAAGTTTTCGAATAGCTGCGCAGCAATCCCGGGGCGACTCAGAAGTTGTCTTCTGCAGTTATCGTCTCCGGAGGCTCAAAGAAAAACGGCCCTTCCCGCTCTAGTAGCGAGCCCTGGTCGTCGAATCTGATGTGAAGGTACGCGCCATGATTCTCGACGACGTTGTCGTACTCGCGAGGCGTCTTCAGTCGGATATCAACCGTGTACCAGACATTGGGCTTGATTCGTGCCGGTGTCGATCCGCCGTAATATTCGGCGTTTTTCAGTCCCATCGAAAGCACGCCCCTGGCGAAGGCTCCCAGCTTCTTGAATGCGCTTCGTTTGTCCCGACGAAGCACCGGAACCTCAACCGGGATTCCGTGCTCCGCCGCTATAGCGAACTCAAGAACGCCTCGCGTCCTTAGCGGCCTGCTTGATGAAATAACGTCGCCGTCACTGAAGTCATGTACGCCTTCGACAAGCTCGACAAGAAGCTCGTTGTTACCGAACGCATAGGTCTTGGCACCCCGATTTGCGATTATCATTCGTATTCGCAAGGGATCGCCACGCAACGTCCCGTTCTTGAATTCCAGGTGCTCAAACTTGAAAGACTCGACCGCGTAGATCGCAATATCAAAATCATTGGGTGCGACACGCGTGTTGACTTCAGCGGCAGTCTCGCGAGTTACCTGCGCCCGCAGTGGTCTTTCGGGCGGGAGATCGACGTCCGGGACGTCGAGGCCTGGTACTGGCGCGTCCGACCTGTCGAGATCGACGGTACCGGCAAGGTCAATACCACCACGACCCGACGGCATAACGTCATCCGGCTCCGCTGCATCACTGCCCGTAGTCGAAGGCTCTTCCGCACGCTCAAGCACCTCAAGTCCGCCTGCTCCATCGCTCAGAGTCGGCGCATCGTCGTCGTCACCGGAGTCCGATGCATCGTCGGCCGTCCCGATGGTCGACGGCTCGTCGTCGGCACGTCTCAGCACCTCGAGCCCGTCACTCGTGACTGCTACGTCGGAGTCGGAGTCGCTGCCGCCGCCATCTGCCTCTGACGTGCCGGCTGTGGACGCATCGTCCGTGCCCGATGCATCGACGGCATCCGGCGTATCGGTTGCCGGGAGCACCAGGGGTCGGAGCGTTGCCAGGACAACCGGACCATTCAGCACGCGTTGCAGAGTTGCGTTACGTTGCTCGTGGAGCTGATCGTAAAGCACCTTGGTCGCGGCCTGTTGCGCAGCACGTTTCGCGGAGTGCTCTTTTCTGATTGCTTCCATTTGCTCCCCATACCAGGCACTGAGCTCCGCACGCAATTTCTGGCTTTCGGTTTGAATGCGATTGAACTCGACCTCGCGTTCACCGCCTTCAAATCCGTCGTCGGCTAGCGACTTGTGGGCCGCGGTGTTGTCCGCGAATATCGCCTGCGTACGCTTCGCGTTCTCTGCGCTCAAGGCTTTGACGGCATCTCGATAGACCTTGTCAATCTCGATGAGCTTGTCCGCATTGCTGCGCGAGATTTGCCGGGATTGCTCGGCGTAATAGTTGTTCACCTCAAACTGGTCAGCAAGCTGACCATCCGCCGCCGGCTCGTC
>DDIP01000115.1:17911-18807 GCA_002338605.1 Proteobacteria bacterium UBA1847
CCGCCGGCTCGTCCTGCGCCTGGCCGACTGCAGCCAGCGCGATCAGTGCGAGCAAAGTACAGAGCCGTCCGTCCATCAGTCGATTCGCTGTAAGCAGTGTGAAGCGTGCATTTCAGTCCCCTTTTCGCATTAACCCGGATTCTGACTTCAATTTTCGAATCCGCTTGTAGGGGTAAACGCAGATGGCGAGAGATTTGGACCAAAAAAGATGAAACGCTTGCTCAGTTGCAAAGGGTCGAGGACCGGGCAGCAATGCTACAGGGCAATAATCGCCAGTCCCCGGGCAGGTCTTGAAAGCTGCTATTCATTTTGATAAAAAATCGGCCGCTCGCTCGCACAGGATCGACAGGAGAAGGCAAGCCTGATGCTCGAAACGAAAGGTCTGACAAAGCGCTATGGCCGTCACACGGTTGTCGACGACCTGAGCTTCACGTGCAAACCCGGGGAAGTGTTGGGTTTCCTCGGGCCGAACGGTGCGGGTAAATCAACGACCATGAAAATGGTCACCGGGTTTGTTGCGCCGAGCGCTGGAACTGCCTCGATCTGCGGGCACGACATCCTCACCGATACGCTGGCCGCGCAACGCCACATGGGATACCTGCCCGAGGGTGCCCCGCTCTACGCCGAGATGACGCCTCGGCAATTCCTCGATTTTGTGGCCGATGTTCGTGCACTGAAAGGGAATGAACGTCGGCAGCGTTTGGACGAGGTCATAAGCCTGCTGCACCTCGCACCGGTGCTGACTCAATCCATCGACACGCTGTCCAAGGGATTCAAGCGTCGCGTGGGACTGGCACAGGCCATTTTGCACGACCCCGATGTGCTCATCCTCGACGAACCGACCGACGGGCTGGATCCAAACCAGAAGCACGAAGTCCGGCAACTCATTCGCTCGA
>DDIP01000300.1:0-5172 GCA_002338605.1 Proteobacteria bacterium UBA1847
CCAGCGGCGGGCTGTCGGACCCCGCCGCAAAAAATTTCAGAAATCGACTCATCTGCTGTCCCTGGCTTCAGCAGGCAACAGCATAGCAGCAGACAATATTGCCTCTACGGGTTCGATGATGTGGCCCTGGGGTCGTAGCCATTGTAGGTCTCCAGTCCCATTGCACTGGCGATGCGTTCCCATGGCACCAGCTTGAAATTCTGTCGCTCATCCGGCGTGATGTTGCGCCCGTCCTGGACTACGAATACGCCATTGGGAAACGCGGGTCCAAGATTTGCACTGGTCACATCAAGCCCGTCAGTTTCAGACGCCCCATCGATGCCGGTTGTTTCATCGGCGACTACGTGGAACAGGCCGATGAAACGGTTATCTCCCGAGCGCTCGTAAACCGCATAGCTGTCGGCACCCTGGTTTGAGGCTATCAGGTAACCTTCGCCATTGGCCGCATAGTAAATAGACAAACCCTCAACGTCGTCGGTGATATTGCCATCCTCGGTGCTGTCGACCATGCTTCGATCGTCACCACCATCCGGTTCAGCCGAGTACTTCCAGATTCCGACGTCTTCTTCGCCAACGTACAGGACGCCGGTCTCATCATCGGCGACACATCCTTCCGTCTGCGTTTCGACCTTGAATTCACGCACAGCCTCGGCCGCGATACGACCACTCCCGTTGTCCCGCAATTCGAACTGTTTGACCAGGCCATCCGTATCGTTGACGAAGACGTAAAAGCCGCCGGTTTTCGGGCTGCGGTACATACAGAGTCCGTAGGGATCCACCATGCCCGTCGGAATAACGCCGTCGGCAAGGTTTTCGAGCGTTCGCGTGACGGGATTCACGCCATAGATGCTGATTGAGTCCGTCGTCCGGTTGGTGCCGGCGACAATATCAACTGGCTTGCCTTGCAAACTGAAGCCGTAACGCAGGTCGACGTTGTTGATTCGACCGTCGGCCAGAGACTGCAACAAGCTACCATCCAGCGCATAGACATTAATGCCGTGCTGCTTCTGCGATCCAATAATCACGCTTTGCGCTGCATCGTCAGGATGAACCCAGATTGCCGGGTCATCGGCCGCATCACCGTAACTCTTCACAGGTTCTGTTTCCACGCTCGGCGAAACCGTCACCGCCAATGAGTCGAGCTTCAAGGTTGGATTGGTTCCGGCGCTTTCGGGCAGCCCCAATCCGCTGGCGATGTCAGCCCAGGACAGGACCTTGTAGTTCGTATGCTTGCCATCATTGAAATCGTCGGCGACCACCGCGAGGCCGCGAGGAAATTCATCGGACAGCGGCATGCTCGTGATCGCAATGCCTTCGGATTCATCGACGCTACCGATGCCGCCGTGCGCCGCGACAGTGAAATGCCCGAGTCTTTCGTGAGTCGACAAATCAATAAGCTGGAATGTACTGATGTCCGCGTCCGAGACCATGAGCACACCGCCACCGTCTTGATGTTCGTAGATCGCGATACCTTTCACATCGCCAACGAATGGACCGTGTGGCTCTGCGAGACTGATCGCCTCGGCTTCCGCTTCAGACTCCGGTTCTGCATTCAGTTTCCAGACGCCCACCGTTTCCTGCGAGTAGTAAAGCGCGCGCTCGGCATCGTGAACGGCACAATGAGCGGCACCGAGTCCGACCGGCATGTCTCGTATCTTGCGCGCGGCAACGGATCCGTTCTGATCGTACAGTTCCCATTGTTGAATCATGCCCTTGCCCGCGGCGAAGGCGTAGAACTTGCCGGACAACGGACTTTGGTAAAGGCACAAGCCTTCTATCTCCGCCTTCGTCTCAATTGCCCCACCGGACACCTGAACCAGCGATTGGCCGTCATCGCCGAGGCGGAATGCCACCAATTCGGTCGCGGTTGAATCGTAGGCCACGATTAGCGCCGTGTCTGAACCCCCGAGTGGAAAGTTGTAGCGCACATCGACCAGGCTAATGCGGCGATCGTTCATCGCACCAACCAGGGTTCCGTCCAGCCGGTACAATTCCAGCCCGCCACCGGTGTCGGCACCGAGGATCAGGCTCGCTGCCGGATTGGCGGCATTGATCAGGATGGCCGAATCATTGGCGCCATCTCCGGCCGTTGGATTGGTCTCGACCGATGCCGGGATAACCGCGCCGGCCGGGTTTTCGGCGCTTGGCTGTGGCGATTTCGCCGGCTGGCAGGCGCTGGCAATTGCCAGCGAGAGAATAATTAAGAGACTGTTTTTCATATGTTTTTTTCTCGTATTGACGAAAACCGGATTTGTTCGCTGCGACCAGTTAGCGATTATGGCAGAAAATGAAATAAATATTCTACTTTTGTCTATAATGGGAACGGTCATTCTAGTTTCAGCCTGAGCGAAAAATGAACACGGGCTATTTACCGATTTGAGGAACCGAGAATTATGAGTTATCGATGTTACGCGTTGATGTTGGCCGGCGCCCTAACCGCCGCCTGTGGTGCATCCGGCCCGGCGGATACACCGGAAATCAAAGCAACGACCGACGCTGACACGGTGGGCTTCCTGCTGTTTGGCGACAGCGGCTACCACCTTAGCTACCCCGATCAGGACGACTATGACGATCTCTTCACTCCAGAGGCGTTTGAGAAAAGCGAGTGGGACGACTGGATCGAAGACAAGCGCCCGGAGGACGAGTACGAATCAAGACCCGCTGACCTATCCCCGGTCACTGGCAAGACCGTTCCTGCGACCGGCATGCATCGCATCTCAACGGCGATGAAAAACTATTGCGCGAATGTTGCACGTTGCGATTTCGGCGCGATGCTCGGCGACAATATCTACCCAAGCGGATTGACAATGGGCGCGGATGGGTTCGACGACAATCTTCGCCTGAAGGACGTTCTCGGTGACCCGTTCGGAAATATCGTCCCCGATCCCGATTACTACACAACTTACGTCACCTTGGGCAATCACGACTGGGAAACCTCTCGCGAAGGTGGCTTTGCACAGATCGAATACCTCGAGAATTCCGACGGCTTTTACATGGACGGCCCCTACTACGCCGTTAAGCCCGTGGCTGGAAAAGGCGATATCGAGCTGTTTGTAATTGATACAAGCATGATGTTGGCCTATCTGCCCGTCAAAGAGGATTACCTGAACGACGACGGTTCGGAAGCACTGACCGGCGAGCTCGAAGAGCCCGACTACTTCGTCGGGCCAATGACCGAAGACGAATTAAATATGCACGTCTGGCTGGAAAAGTCCCTGCGGGAGTCAACGGCTCGATGGAAGTTTGTTGTTGCACATCACCCGATCTGGTCGTCGTCCGGCAGCAAGTTTGAACAGGCGCGCGCACTGCGCGAACTGATTCTTCCCGCGATGTGTCGCTATGCGGATGCCTATATTGTCGGTCACGATCATACCCTCGAAATTCACACAGACGATTGCAGTCGTGCCCTGGGCAAAGCAACGCAAGAGCCGCTGGTTCAGCTTGTCTCGGGAGCCGCGGCAAAACAACGACCGATACACACCAGCTTCATGAAGCATCAGGATGCGAAGTACCCGGAACACAAGACATTGCATGCGGAAGGTTTGCTGTGGGGATTCATGCACATGAAGATCGGTTCCGATTCAGCACACGTCACGGTGCTCTCCATCCCGGATGAGGGCGGCTCCGACGTAACAGTGGACTTCGAATACGAGTTTGATCGACGGTCACATCGCTCGCCGTAGCTAGATGACGGCGATTGTCGCCTGCACTTTCTTCACACGCTGGCGCTGGTGTTTCTGCTGACGCCTGGCCCATGCTTGTGTTGAGTCCTCGTTCCCCGGGATCATCGCAGCCACGACCATTGCGTGCTACGTGGGTCTGGCTCAGTAGTCAGAACCCGAAGCGTTCGAGCACATTCTGTACCTGTTCAATCCCTTGAACCTGGAAGGCATTGATACCGGCACCGCGCGCCGCTGTCACATTGGCCAGGGAATCGTCCAGGAACAGTATCTCGGCCGGACTCAAGGCAAGCTCTCTAACGACGAACTCAAACGTCGAGGCATCCGGTTTGTAACGCTTCGTGAGGTAAGACAGAAACAGTGCCGAGAATTTATCGAACACCTTCGTCCTGCTTATGACCTGTTCCCAGTGAATCTCGTTCGTATTCGACAGTAACGCAAGCTTGATTCTCGGGTGCAGGCGATCGAGCAGTGCCTCAACGCCGTCAAACAGCCTGAGGTCCCACTGCCTGAATCGGCGATCAATGTCACGCTCGTTGCCAATGCCGAGCTCCGTCGCAATTGCCGGCAGAAACCGCGCTACCGTCATTCGCCCGGTTTCCAATGCCTTCACATTGTCTGACGCCAGCCAGATCTTCCAGAATTCTGCATTCGTCATTTGCAGTCGCATCGCATCGGCCGGTGCACGCAGGTCAGCCAGGACTCCGCCCAGGTCAAAAAGAATGACTGAAGGAACTGCTTTTATTTCGCTATCGACAGGCACCTCCCGGGGCCGCGCTGATCAATGTCGAACCAGCGTCACTAGCTGCCACGAATACACTGGTACTAAACACAAGATTAACACCTGCCGGGTTGAGCGAGCGTGTAAGCACCTTCGACTTTGCTATGATCGCGTCATGCATGGCCTAGTCACCCTACTGTTTGCAGCCCAACTCGGCGCCGGCATGCCCGCCGCGAAAGACGCAGATATTGCCTGGATAAGCCAAGGCCACTTCTGTGAGCCGGAAACCGTATTGCCTTTGCCTGATGGCACGCTCCTGGTATCAAACGTTTGCGACTTTCGGACCACCGGCAACGGGTTTCTGAGTTTACTTGCTGCCAACGGTGATGCGCTTGACTGGCGTATCGTCGATAAACTGGATGCCCCACTGGGCATGGTCCTCGTCGCCGGATTGTTACATGTCGTCGACAATAACCAGGTCAAGATTTTTTCGTGGCCCGGCTACCAGCTGCAGACCAGCATCGCATTGAACACATCCGTAGCCAATGACATTGCAGTGGCGGACGATCGCACGATCTATGTGACCGACACCGCACAAGGTGCGGTCACCGTCATCACTCCCGATGGGAAACAGTCGTTATTGACCGGCGGCGCTCAATTCAAAGGCGCCAACGGAATCCACATCAAGGGCACCCGCCTGTACGTTGGTGGCGAACGCCTGTGGCAGGTTGATCTGGCTGATAATTCGATATCAACGATCGGCCCCGACTG
>DDIP01000300.1:5279-9710 GCA_002338605.1 Proteobacteria bacterium UBA1847
GGCCCCGACTGGCTGGCCGATATCGACGGCATCGAAATGGAGCCTGACGACACGCTGCAGGTTACGCCTGTCGGTGGTCCCCTGGTTCGGCTGGGCTCATCGATTGAAATCCTCGGGGGCGATGGTGTCAGCAGTGCCAATCATGGCTACGCGCACAAGCTTGGTTTGGCGCTGATTCCTACCGGCTTTGACAATACAGTTATTGCCATTAGAGTTGCTCAACAATGACAGCCAAACAACCGACAACAACGCAAGTGCTGGCCTTCTCGGCTGTCGCACTGCTCATCATTCCCGTATTCGTGTTTATCGCCTCCGGTCTGATCCGGGGCATGGATCTGCCTGCGATTATCCCGGCGATCGGGGAGCAATACCTGGCGGAAAAGAACAACCTGTTTATCGTCAGCATTCTTGGCCTGCTGCCCCTGCTGCTGGTCGGGCTCTTGTTGCTCATCAGAAAGTTCATACGAAAAACCTGGTCCGGTTCTGTTGCCTATGCATTGGGCGGAGTCATCCCGGTGTTGCTGGTTGCCGTGTTTGTTAACCTCGAGTTCTGGCCAAAATACCTGCCCGCACGGCAGTTTCTGGGGTTCCCCCATGGCCTTGAGTTCATTATCGGACCATTCGCTTTCGCACCCATCGGCATTCTTTTCGGGTTCCTGTTTGTCTGGGCTGTGAGAAAAAAAGTTTGATGCGCCTGGCTGGCGCTCTCGCCTTGGTATTACTCGCAATGCCCGCACCCGCGTTAGCCTGTCGCTGCGCGCAATTGCCTTTTGCCGATTATTTTCAGCGTGCGGAATTCGTGGCCATGGCACGGCTCGTCGCTGCGACAGAACAGGTCGATCACCGTGAACTCGAATTCGAGCTGCTGGCATCGCCCTATAAAGGTGGCAGCTTGGCGCAGGTGGAGGGATCAATGATCAAGCTGGCAACGGAATCCAGCACCGCCGCTTGTGGCCTGCAACCTGACATCAATGCGGTTTACGTGGTCTTCGCAGAATCCGGCGACGACGACGCCGGACAACTTTGGGTCAACAGCTGCAACGGCACTCGCGTGCATCTGTCCACCCGTCTTGACGAGCCGGTCGGGTTTGTCGATGTGCCGGCACGTTTTGTCGCGGGACAGCTAAACGCCTACTTCGGCCTCGAGGTGTTACGCGAGGTTTCCGCGAATGCACCGGATCCATCGGATCCCGGAAACGAAAAACTTGTCGGTCTGCTGGACTTGAAGGCGCTCGCTCACGGTGGTTTCGTCAGTGTTTACGCGGAACCGTCACGCTCATCATCGCTGGTCGGAGAAATTCATTCCTACGATGACATCACGACGAAGGAGTTTGCCTACGAACAGCCGGGCGCGGTCGTCGTTGCGAAGCATCCCGGCTATTATCGGATACAACTGGACAACGACTTCGGCTGGATCTCATCAGAAGACGCCGGCACCTGGTTTCCCTACCCGCAATTGCCTGTTCGACGCCTCGCCTACCTGACCGACCAATGGAGCGGCCTGGTCTGGCCCGAGGCTGGTGCAGGAATCCCGGTCCGCAAAGCCTTGGCTTCCGGCGACCAGCGATACGAATACTCGCTCAACGTTGTGGAAGTTAGCGAGATCGGCGGTATGCCCTGGTTCCGTGTCGAGGTACTCGAAACAGACCCCTGTTTGGGCGGTGAATCGAAACCTGGCCTCACCGGGTGGGTCCCAGCCTATGGCCGGCAGGGCAAACCCAACGCCTGGTTTTATTCGCGCGGCTGCTAGAAAGATGGCGGGCCCGAAGGCCCGCCAATCCCATTACTCAAACGTCAGTGCTGCGCCATCAAGATCGAACGGACTCGCGATGAAGTCGAACAGTTCGTAGGTTGAATCACCCACCGGCCAGGTCGTGCTGGTGGACAGGTCAACCGCCGTACCCGGCGCTCCACCGCCCGCTGCGACACCGGTCAGACCTTCGGGCGCCGTCAGTCCTGAGAAGGACATGGATACGCTACCACTGGAATCCAGCGTCACCGAGAAGGTATTCGAGCCACCGAAGAAGTACTCCGGTACACCGATAAAGCTCACCGTCAGGGAACCTGGATCATTCGTCGCCAGAATCATGCCGCCGCTGCTTTGATCCAGATCAATCCAAAGCGGGGCGATTCGAGGCAGACCGCTCTCCAGGCCGGCAACGCTCGGGATGTAGTTGAATACTTCCCCATCGCCGAACGTCAGGTAGCCATTCGAGTTGACGAACACGCTGTTGTAGCTTTCTCCCTGGAACGGGAATTCGAAGTCCAATGCAACTTCCTGGAACGACTCATCACCGAGTTCGAGCAACACGCCGTCGATGACAAACGCATCCAGCACATAGCGACCACCATCGAACGGCGCGCCCTGCCCGGGATCGACACCGTCAAAGTCGTAGTCACAGCAGAAAGTAATTGCCAGCGCATAGGTGCCGTCCTCGGGAATTTCGTAGACGATTCGCGACAGGAGGTTGTTGCCGCCATCATCGTCAAAAGCAACGAGTTCTGCAGTCGCTGCATCGCAACGTGGCTTCGGCTTATACCACCACCAGCGACTCTTGCTCTTCGTTGTCGTCTCGCAGCGATACAAACCCATCACGCTGTCGATCTGACCCGTCAGGACTTCAGCAACCAGTGTTGTACCGGCTTCCAGTTCTTCATTGAACTGGTAGAAATCAATATCGTCAGCCGATGGAGCGATACTCGTAAACTTCCACGCCGTATTGATGCTGTCGAACGGCAGTGAAACCCTGGCTGCCCGGTCGATGCTGTCGTTGTGCTCGAAGCGATCGCGGAAACGATTGCCGACACCAATAAACCGGACATCCCCGTTCGCGACATCGACATCACTGTCCGTAAACTGCTCGTACACTGCCGCGTCGAAGTACATGCTCAACGGCCTGCGGCCATCCCGGCTACGACTGCTCAGGTCAACTTCTTCCTCAAAGCCACTGGTCGCAAATGCACCGGAGCTGACACCGACCAGTCCGTCGGTAGAAGAAATTTCGCCATGCGATATTTTCACGTCGTTGCCGAAGAAATAACCATGGTGGTTGCCGCCACCCAACGAACCGAATCCATTCTCAAGATCGTCATCGTCGTCGTTTCCACCAGGAGCACATCGCGAACTGTTGTCGCGCAACGTTACTGTCGCTGAGTTGGCACCACCGAGCGCAAACTCCGGCACCGAATCCCAGCTCACAGTGAACGTACGATCGGTTTGCTCGTAAATGACGCTGCCGCCATCTTCCGGGTTCAGGTCATCCCAGAATGCTGCAACACGGGGGGGACCGCTCAGGAAGTCGGCGGGATTCTCGAAGAATGTCGAGCCGGTTGCCGCGGCACCCAGCGTCAGGAAACCGTTGCCATTGATAAATACCGAATCGTAAGCCTGGCCTGCAACACAGAACTCGAACGGCAAGGGAATTTGCACGTTGCCATCGTCTGAGATCGGTAGCGGCAGTCCCGGGGGCGGCGTGTTGAACAGGATATCGATTCCGTTCACCGGCGCTCCAGCCGAGGCCGTTATAGCTTCGAATTCGGTCGCAATGTCCGTGAGTGAATTGCTGGATTCGTTGGCGCCGTTCCAGAATTCTTCCTCACCGGGCAACGGCGTACTCAGCGGTGTGCTGAAGCCACCCGCGAGAATCTCATCGACGTAAACCGCGTACTGCGCGCCGGGTGTCAGGTTACCAAGACTGTAAATACCCGTGAACGGATTTGCCTGCGAGAAGTCATCCGTCTGATCGCTGCTGATGGAGGAAATCGCGTCGACAAACGGTTCGTCGATGTTTCGCGCGATGACGTTCACACCGGTCACCCGGCTGCTACCCAGGTAAATGGTGCCGTTGATGCTGCCGGTTGCCGCCGCGTAGTCGGCTGTCGGATAGATGCGCGAAAGACTGGCTATGTCGTCGGCGTGCGGCGTTCTTGCTCGCTGGTCAATATTGCTGAACAGGAACGGGTACATCGTCTCAATGATGTCGGCAGGATCCGGAAACGGTGGATTGCCGAACGTATTCGAATCACCAGGTCCGCTGCTGTCGCCGACACCGATGAACAACTGGCCGTTGACCACCGAATGCGCGAGGTTCGAGTAGTGACCAAACTCGTGCACCATAAGGTCGAGCAGCCCTTCAAGCGTACCGATTGCGGGTCCGTTCAGGAAAGACACACCTTCAAGGATTTCGCAGCTGGCGAAGTTCAGCCACTCGGGTCCTGCAAAGCCGAGGATGCCGGAGCCCGGTCCGAACAGGGTGTCAAAAATTTCACCGGTGTCATCGAACACGATCGCTGACACGCCGTCGGGTGCTGCCGGTGAATAGTAGGGACCGAAGTTTGTTACGTCGACGTCAACGGCCAGCGGACCAGCATTCTGGTAGCTGATGGTTGCCGTGGCCACATCACCCCAGGCCTGAAATGCATCACTGACAG
>DDIP01000344.1 GCA_002338605.1 Proteobacteria bacterium UBA1847
CACTTTTTCGTTTATCGGCAGCCATCGCGTCACGGAATGCAGCCACAAAGGTCGCAATGTCGGCTTCAGTCTTGGTTTCCGTCGCACACACCAGCAAGGCATGCGACCCTGCAAATTCACTCAGATCGAAACCACCCAGTATGTCGCGCTCAGCCAGGGCGTTCAGCAGCGGCGCGACCGGTCGGTCGAGCTTTAATGCGACTTCGTGAAAGTACGGCCCAGGGTACAGTCGTTCGACACCATTGATCGCACACAACCCATCGACCAGGGTCGCCGCGTTCGCATGCGATGTTTCGGCAACACGCACCAGCCCGTCAAAACCGAGCAACGACATGTAAATCGTCGCAGCCGTCACCATCAGTCCCTGGTTGGTGCAGATATTCGAGGTCGCTTTGGAGCGCCGAATGTGTTGCTCTCTCGCCTGCAGCGTCAGGGCAAAGCCCGGGTTGCCATCGAGATCGGTTGTCCTGCCGACGATGCGGCCCGGCATCTGCCGGACGTGGCCTTGCTTGCAGGTCATGAAACCAAAATACGGTCCGCCGGACGACAAAGGCACGCCGAGTGGCTGTCCTTCACCACAGGCAATGTCGGCACCGTTCTCGCCCCATTGGCCGGGTGGCTTGAGGAGAGCCAATGCGATCGGATTGACAATGCCAATGACCAGGGCACCCTGTTCGTGCGCCCAGTCCGTCAGCCGATCAACGTCATCGAGCGTGCCGGCAAATGACGGGTGCTGCAGCGCAACCGCAACCGGTTCGCGCCCTTTTGGCAGCGCGCCGAAATCGATATTACCGGTGGAGGCATCAAGCGGCAGCCGCTCGAAAGTCAGACCCTGGGCGCCTGCGATGGCGGATGCCACGTTTTCATAGACAGGATTCACACCCGGCGCGAGCAAGATGCGTCCCGACTTCACGCGACGATTCGTACGGACCGCCATCAACGACGCCTCGGCCAGCGCAGATGCCCCGTCGTACAGCGATGCGTTGCTGACATCCAGGCCAGTCAACTCGGTAATCATCGTCTGGTACTCATAGATTGTCTGCAGCGTGCCCTGGCTCGCCTCGGCCTGATAGGGTGTGTACGCGCTGTAGAATTCGCCACGGGTTGCGATGTCCCAAACGGCTGTCGGAATATGGTGCTCGTAGGCGCCGGCGCCGATAAAGCACATCGGCGTTCCGTCCATTTTCGCTCGCTGACGCATCAGGCGAGAGATTTCCATTTCGGTCACGGCCTCAGGCACGTGTGTCAGCGAATCGATCTTGAGCTCGGCGGGAATCTCGTCAAACAGCGTATCAATCGACTTCGCGCCGATCGCGTCAAGCATTTCGCGCGTATCTTTCTCGGTATGCGGTATGAAAGGCATCAGGTCTCTCAGTCGTCCAGCTCGTCAATGAATTCCTGATAGTCGTCCGGTGACAACAGGGTATCTTCGTCAATACTGTCGCTCGGTTCCATACGTACTATCCAGCCGTCCCCGTAAGGGTCCGAATTGATTTTTTCAGGGTCGTCTGCGAGCGCTTCGTTGACCTCGACAATCTCGCCACTGATCGGCGCGTAGACATCGGATGCCGCCTTGACGGATTCGACGACGGCCATCTCACCCGCTTCGCTGACCACTTGTCCAACTTCAGGCAGTTCGACGTACACGAGGTCACCCAGTGCGTGCTGCGCATGGTCTGTAATGCCAATCGTGACCGACCCGTCGTCTTCACGCCGCAGCCATTCGTGGTCACGGGTGTACAAAAGATCCCCAGGTAATTCACTCATTGTGTCTCTCCCACTGTATCAATTCGAATTTCTCCGTTGCGAACGAACGGCGTTTTGACAATTCGCACGTTCAATAATTTTCCCCGGACATCGACTTTGGCCCGTTCGTAATCCCCAGCCGGCAAACGCGCCAGCGCGATCGATCGATCGATGGTTGGTGAAAAGCCGCCGCTCGTTATTTCGCCTTCGCCGAATCCTTCGACAACCACTTTCTGGTGATTCCGCAACACACCGCGGTCTTCGAGCAACAAACCGACGAAGCGCCGATTGTCAGCCTTCGCCCGTTGTGCCTCGAGCGCCTTGCGACCGATAAAGTTCCGGTCTGCCGGCTCCCAGGCGATGGTCCAGTTCAAACCGGCCTCGAGCGGTGAAACCGACTCGTCCATGTCCGTGCCGTACAGGTTCATCCCCGCTTCAAGGCGCAGAGTATCGCGCGCTCCCAAACCACAGGGTGCAACGCCGGCGGCGAGCAGGCAATCCCAGACACCGGGTGCGTCAGCCGCGGGCATACAGATTTCCCAGCCGTCCTCGCCGGTGTAGCCGGTGCGAGCAATGAAAAAATCGCCAGCCTGCACCCCGGTGAACGGTTTCAGGGCCAGCGCCGCATCACGAAAGCCGGCATCGATGCAACCGGCCGCGAGCTCGCGCGCCTTCGGTCCCTGTACCGCAAGCATGCTCAGTTCGGCCCGCTCCTCCGCCGCGACGTCGAAATCGACCGCCTGTTGGCGAATCCACGCAAGGTCTTTCTCGCGCGTCGCAGCATTAACAATGAGACGGTAGCCGGTGTCCGCCATGAAATAGATAATGAGATCGTCGATGATGCCACCGTCTGCATTCAGCATGCAGGTGTACAGGGCCTTGCCATGATCTTTGAGTTTGGCGACGTCATTCGCCACGAGGTACTGCAGGAACTCGACCACACGTCGGCCCGCAAGGTCGACGATGGTCATGTGGGATACGTCAAAAACACCGGCATGCCGGCGCACAGCGTGATGCTCTTCTTTCTGCGAGCCGTAGTGAAGCGGCATGTCCCAGCCGCCGAAATCAACGATGCGGGCATTGGCAGCAATGTGCTTGTCGTACAGTGGCGTCCTGGATCCCATAGGCTCTTGTCTCTAGTCAGCAAATAAAAAGGCGGCAGATCCTTCGATCTGCCGCCCCTCTGTCCTTTGCTACCTGAGAGATCAATGCCTCTTGCGAGCCACATACCCCTTCGGTGGGCCGTGCCGACCTCTCTCCAGAGCTAATCAGCGTACTCAGTCCTTCTGCCTGAGCGTTTCCGGGCGTGTTGCGCCTTCGGCGCCTCGATCGAACGAGGTCTCTTCTGGGCACGCTATCGATTAGTGCGCGCAATCATAGCCAAGTGTGTCCCGAGTTGCCAGCAGCGGCCCGGAACGTAACAATGCGGCCAACTCAATCGGGGACTTATGCCATGAGACTAAGAGAAATATTGCCTGGCGCGGTACTCACCATTGTATCGATGACGGCGTTCGCCGATGCCGACTCAGAATTTTCCGCGCTGTTGGACGAGCACTGGGAATGGCGCTTGTCGACCTCGCCCGTGCTGGCATCGATGCTGGGTGATCGTCGCTTTAACGATCAGTGGCAGGACGACAGCCTTGATGCAATCGAAGAACGCCACAAAGCAACACGCGAATTTCTGCGTCGTACATATGCCATCGACCGCAGCGCGCTGTCGGCCGAGGATCAGTTGAATCACGAGTTATTCAGGCGCCAGCTGCAAGACGATGTCGATGCGCACCAGTTCGGTGCATTTCTGATGCCGTTTTCGTCCCGCGGTGGCATTCAGACGCCTGAAAACCTGACCAACCAGCTGCCACTGGTATCGCTTCAGGACTACGAGGACTGGCTCGGCCGAATTGAAAAATTGCCTGTTGTTATCGATCAGCAGATCAAGCTCGCCGAAGAAGGTCGCAAACGCGGCATCGTAGCGCCGAAAATACTGATGCAACGAGTGCCCGATCAGTTGGCGACGCAGCTCGTTGACTACGCCGGCGAAAGCCCGTTGTTCCGGGTTTTCAACAGCCTGCCGGAGACCTTCAGCGCCGCCGACCGGGAGCGGCTTCGCGCCGAGGCCAGTGACGTCATCGCGAAGCGGGTGTTGCCGGCTTACAAAAAGCTGGACCGGTATTTCAATCAGCAGTATTTGCCGGCGAGCCGGGACAGCGTAGGCCTGTCGCAATTGCCCAACGGAAATGCCTGGTACGAGCACCTCGCGCGCTCATTTACGACAACGCGCATGACGCCGGACGAGATTCATCGCCTCGGGCTGGAAGAGGTCAAGCGGATTCGCGACGAAATGAACGGCATCATTGCCGCCGTCGAATTTGACGGCGACTTCCAGGAATTTCTCGCCTATCTCAGAACCGATCCGCAATTTTATTACGACTCACCAGAAGCCCTGTACAACGCCTACCTCGCGACCTGCAAGCGCATCGATCCCGAACTCGTCAACCTGTTCGGCAAGCTCCCGCGCATGCCGTATGGCGTCAAACCGATTCCGGATTCCATCGCGCCCGACACAACCACGGCGTACTACACAAGGCCTGCCGCCGACGGCAGCCGTGCCGGAATCTACTGGGTGAATTTGTACCGGCCCGAGGTGCGCCCGAAATACGAAATTGAAGTACTGAGCGTGCACGAAGCGATGCCCGGCCACCATCTGCAAATCGCCCTCCAGCAGGAACTCAGTGACATGCCGAACTTCCGCCGCTTTCTTGGCTTCACCGCCTTTGTCGAGGGCTGGGGCCTGTACAGCGAACGACTTGGCTACGACCTCGGCCTCTATACCGATCCCTACTCCCGCTTTGGTCAACTCACCTATGACATGTGGCGCGCAGTGCGTCTCGTTGTTGATACCGGGATGCACTACAAGGGCTGGACACGACAACAGGCGATCGACTTCTTCAGGGACAACGCCGCAAAAGCCGAACACGATATCGTCAATGAGATCGATCGCTACATCGGCAACCCGGGCCAGGCGCTGGCCTACAAGATTGGTCAGTTGAAAATGCTGTCATTGCGCGAACGTGCGGAAAACCACCTGGGCCCACGCTTCGACATACGCGCATTTCATGATGAGCTGCTCGGTGCCGGCGCATTGCCGCTGGACCTCCTGGAACTCAGAATGGATGCCTGGTTGGCGGAGCAACTTAAAGCGGTTGCACCGGAAATCGGCTGAGCAGACCTTCCCTGTAATTCAGGTTCGAAACTCGTGACGGGCAGCCGCCGCCCGTTCTGCCGGCGTCGCTTTCGCATCATAAATCTGGTCAATGCGCGATATACGTCCGGACAGGCCCGTGGCATTGGCGATCTGGATATTCAGGCCAGGCCGGGCATTCATTTCCAGGATCAGGGGGCCGAGGTGGTTGTCAATCACCATGTCAACGCCCAGGTAGCCAAGACCGGTCACTTCATAGCCGCGTGCCGATGATTCGAGGATAAAGTCCCAATGCGGAATTTCGATGCCAGCAACCAGTGCCCCGGTGTCCGGGTGGTCCTCAACGATCTCATTGTGGTGCACACCAGTGAGCGTCGTGCCCGTCGCGATACAAATACCGGCGCCGACCGCGCCCTGGTGCAAATTGGCCTTGCCGTCGGATGCACGTGTTGGCAGGCGCACCATCGCCATTGCAGGGTAGCCCCGATACACGACAACCCGGATATCCGGCACGCCCTGGTAACTGACGGCGGCAAAGGTCGGATCAAATTGCACGCAGTATTCGATCAGCGCTTTGTCGCGCGTGCCGCTGAGACTGTATTGGCCGCCAACGATATTCGAAATATGGTGCTGTATTTCTTCGTCCGTGATCAAAACACCGCTGCTGAGACGAAAGCAGTCACGCTTGCGTTCGCTGCGACCGGTAATGACCAGGATGCCGTCGCCGCCACTACCCTGCGCCGGTTTCACGACGAAACTGATCTGATCCCGAACGATTGCTGAAAAGTTTTTGACTTCCGCCTGGTGGATGATGACCCCGTACAGGTCGGGAACCGCCATTCCTGCCGCCAGCGCCAGCTCTTTTGTTAAGGCCTTGTCATCAACGCGCGGGTAGTAGTGTCGCGGGTTGAGTCGCATGATGAAATTCGCATTGCGCTCGTTGAGCCCGAGCACGCCGTTCTTGCGCAATTTTCTGGCAATCGCAAACATCAGTCGCGCGCAAGCTCTTTGAAGCGGCGCAACTCAGTCAGGCGGTAACCGGTGTATCGACCTGCCAGCATGACAATGGCCAGAACGATCAGGAGTACTT
>DDIP01000430.1:0-3302 GCA_002338605.1 Proteobacteria bacterium UBA1847
CAGCGCCGATCGCACCGACCGCGTCCGCAAACAGGCCCGCAGGAATGGCATGGCGACTGCGCACGATGCCGACTGAACCGAAATAGACCGCCAGTACATAGAACGTTGTCTCCGATGAACCGTACATCGTTGCGCCGATCTTCGCGGCCATCGAGTCGACACCGTGTTCGTTGACCAGGTCGGTGAGCAGTCCCAGCGACCCACTGCCTGACAGTGGACGCATCAATGCCAGCGGCAGGTTCTCGGCCGGGAAACCGACAAAGTTAAGTACCGGTGCGAGCAGGTTGAGCAGCATGTCGAGTGCGCCCGACGCGCGGAACATGCCGACGGCAACCAGGATGGCGACCAGGTAGGGAATGATCCGAACCGCGATCGTGAATCCGTCTTTCGCGCCTTCAACAAAAACCTCGTACACCGGAACCTTTTTCACCGACAGGGCATAGAAGGGAATGCCGACCAGCAGCGTCGGAATAATGTATTTCGCAATATTGTTCAGGCCATCGACCAGTAGTTCACTCATGGTTCTGCTCCTGCGGCGGAACAATCGCAAAGCGCTTGCGTTTCTCCAGGAATTTGACGGCCGCGATGGCGGCGATGGTTGAGAGCGAAGTGGCGAGGATCGTCGTGATGAAAATTTCGCTGACGGTCGCGCCCATCAGCGCAACGACCGTTGCCGGCAGGATCAGTTGCACGCTGGATGTATTGATCGCGAGGAACATGACCATGGAATTGGTTGCGGTGTCTTTCTGCTCGTTGAGCTCCTGCAATTCCTCCATGGCCTTGAGGCCGAGCGGCGTTGCTGCATTGCCGAGTCCCAGGATGTTGGCCGACATGTTGAGCACGATCGAGCCGATGGCCGGGTGATCCGCCGGAACGTCAGGAAACAGGCGCAAGGTAATCGGCTTGAGTCCCTTTGCGATGATGCGGATGAGTCCCGACTCTTCGGCGATCTTCATGATTCCGAGCCACAATGCCATGATTCCGATCAGGCCAATTGAAATTTCGACCGATACCTTGGCCATATCGATTGCAGCATTGGTGACGGCGTCTATCTTGTCGTTGTAGATGCCGGCAGCGACGCCGATAGCCATCATGCCAAACCAGATGTAATTAAGCATAGGTACTCCTTTCAGTCAGCGATTGATGCTAACGGTGGATCGGGAAACCGGAATAGAATCGGCAATCAGTATATAAGATTCATTCCGACGTACCGTTGACTCGAAAAAATATGACCATGCAAACGCCTTACCTTCTCTTTCTTGCCGATGCCAGGGAAGTTCTATCGCTCAAGATCGCCAAGGGGGTTGTCGACTGGCGCCCGGAACTCTGTGTCGGCGAGATCGCGCTGCCCGAATGTACGGTAACGCTCGGCGTGCCGCGCCTGACGCTCGCCGAGGCGAAAGAACGGGGGGCAAAAACTTTGGTCATCGGCATGAACAACAGTGGCGGTACCATCGCAGCACACTGGGTTCCTACCATCCTGGAAGCGCTGGACTGTGGCTTTGACGTTGCCAGCGGACTGCATCAGCGACTGGCGAACATCGCAGAAGTCAGGGATGCTGCCCGGCGCAACAATTGCCAGTTGTTCGATGTTCGACATACGACGACCGACCTCAAGACGGCCACCGGCCTGCCGCGCAGCGGCAATCGACTCCTGACGGTGGGCACGGATTGCTCGGTCGGCAAGATGTATACGGCTCTTGCCGTCGAAAAGTCGATGCGAGCGCGAAAATTGAATGCCGACTTCGTCGCTACCGGGCAGAGCGGCATTTTCATCAGTGGCAAAGGTCTTGCCATCGATTGCGTGATTGCCGATTTTATCTCCGGCGCCGTCGAGCAATTGTCGCCTGACAACGAGGCGAATCACTGGGATATCATCGAAGGGCAGGGCTCACTGTTTCACCCGTCATTTGCCGGGGTCACGCTGGGACTCTTGCACGGTGCGCAGCCGGACGCGATGATTTTGTGTCATGTCGAGAACCGCGAATACATGCGTGGCATGCGAGCGCACAAGCTGCCCGGATTGCAGGAAACGATGGAGATGAATCTCCTGTCGGCGCGGCTGACCAATCCGGATGCACGATTCGTCGGTATCTCGGTGAATACCGTGGACTTATCGGCCAGCGACAGCAACGCGGTCCTGAAAAAATACGAAGCAGAATTCCAGTTGCCCTGCGTGGACCCGGTCAGGACAGGCGTCGAGCCGATTGTCGATCGGATTGAGGAGCTGTGGCCGCAGGCCTAGTCGTTCGAATAACCGAACAATTCAGCCGTTCGTCCGGTCAGGTCGCGAATGAGTGTCGCATCGGCGGTGCTGAAATCGCGGACGTAATAATCCGGTGCGCTGATGGTCGGGGCGACGGACGCAATGATTGCATCCATTGCGGCGTCATCGAGATGCAGATGCCGAAATACAGCTTGCAAGGTCTGCTGCGATTCGGAACACAAATCCTCGTAGCGGACAACGAGGCACGCTGCCTGCAGCGCCGGGTTTGCCCGCATTCGGGCGTGCAGGAAACCGTACACATCCGTCCATTGCCGTGCATACCAGGCAACGTCATCGGTTTTTGCGTCATAGTCGGGCTGCCGACGGTCATCGGTCAGGATCGGGCGGCGGTCCGGGCCAAACTCGAAATGCCCGGCCAGGCGCAGTTGCCGGGAAACGCGGGAATCGTCTGCATCCTGCTCGCAAAACAAGCGATGCTGCTTGATCAGCGAGGCCACCTGTTGTGCGGGCTCTCGAGTCGGGATAACAAAACGCGCATCGGGAAACAGTGTCAGTAAGTATTCCAGTCGCGTGACGTGGTAGTTGTTCTTCGCCACGTAACGCCGGCGTTTCCTCACCAAAAGCAGCTTTCGAATATGATCCCGGTAGTATTTCTCAAATGCCGGGTGATCGTCAGCGGCGGACAGCACATGGCTGCGGCCAGGCTGATGCGCCCCGGGGAAAAAATGCATCCAGAGTACTTCTTCGACCGCCTCCGGACTGTCAGGCGTGATCATCAGTCGATCGCGATGTGCTCGCTCGACGGGTTCGGGTTTGGGAAGCGGCAGTCGCTCGCGAAGGCTGTTCCACCAATAGGGCGTCCAGGTCAGTGGAAAGTCGCTGTAGTGATGACCGCCGGTCTCGGGATGCCGGCTGATGATTTCCGTGAGAATTGTCGAACCGGAGCGGGCCAGGCCGCTGACAAAGACCGGCTTTGCAATCTCGACCCCGTCGAGTTCACTCCCCAGGATTCGCGATTCAAGATTGCCGAGCGCCTTCCACAGTCCGGTCGTTGCGGCAACCAGCCGGCTCGCCC
>DDIP01000430.1:3396-9256 GCA_002338605.1 Proteobacteria bacterium UBA1847
CCGGCAACCAGCCGGCTCGCCCGGTGGAGGCCGGCCGGGACATGTGATGCGTTGTTGGAGGACACGTTATATTGCGACGCCGGGCAACTGGGCAATGCCATTCAGTATACTTGGCCGGGTAGTCCTGACAATCTACTCCCTCAGCCCGCCCAATCCCGGACAAGCCATCGCCCGTATGCCCGTTTCTTCAAACACGAACGTCATTCGATCGGTTCTGATCTTGTGCCTGTTGCTGGCACCGCTTGTTGCCGAGGCTTACATCGGTCCCGGCGCGGGGATCAGTTTCCTGCAGGGCCTGTGGGTTGCACTTGTGGGGCTGGTGCTGTCGATCCTGGCGATCATCCTGCTGCCGATCAAACTGTTGTGGCGTACCTTCGGTGCCGCGAAATTTGTGTTGTTGTTCGCCGGACTCGGGGCGTTGCTGTGGTTTGTCTCTGGGCATGAAACGCGCGCGGTACCGGGTCGTGTCGACGCCCGCGTAATCGTGCTGGGATTTGACGGCCTGGATCCGGGGCTGGCCGAACGCTGGATGAACGAGGGGCTGATGCCCAACTTCGCGCGACTGGCAGAAACCGGAAGCTACCAGGCACTGGCGACGACAACGCCTGCCCAGTCGCCGGTGGCCTGGTCGAGTTTTGCGACCGGAACCGGTCCCGGCGAACACGGCATTTTTGATTTTCTCAGGCGCTCGACGGATGCCTACTCGCCCGATTTTTCAATCTCCGAGACCGCGCCGACACGTTACACCGTCGATATCCTGGGCCTCGAAATCCCAGCGGATGGCGGCGAGGTCAGCAATCGTCGCATCGGCGAAGTTTTCTGGATGACCGCAGAGAAAGCAGGTCGAAACGCCACCGTGCTGCGCGTTCCGGTGACCTATCCGCCCGATCCGATTCACCGGATGTTGTCCGGTATGGGGGTGCCCGATCTGCTAGGCACGCAGGGCACCTATTCGATTTTTACAACTGAGCGGCTGGCGAATAGCGATAACCGGCGCATCCGGCGCGTGATTCCTGACGAAAAGGGCCGGGTTGAAACCGCACTGGCCGGACCGGACGATCCGCTTGGCCGTGGAGCAGCCCTGGAGCAGCTTTTTTCGATTGAACCGGCGCCGCGCGGCGTAGAGATCACCATTAACGGCGACAGTTTCGGCCTCGAGGAGGGCCAGTGGAGCGAATGGGTCCGCGTGAAATTCGACATCCTGGGTCCGATGCGTACGTCCGGCATGGTGCGGTTCCTGCTATTGCAGTCCTACCCGCTGCTGAAGCTGTACGTTTCGCCGATCAATATTGATCCCTACGATCCCGCGGTAGCCATTTCCTCACCGCCCGAATTTGCGGCCGAGCTGGCGGATGAGATCGGGCTGTTTCATACCCTCGGCATGCCGGAGGAAACCTGGTCGCTGAACGACGGACAGATCAGCGATGCGGACTACCTGTCGATGATTCGCGCAACCCTGGCTGAGCGTGAAGCCATGTGGTACGACGCGCTCGACGCACACAACACGGAACTGAACGTCGCCGTCTTTGTGCAGACGGATCGCGTGAGTCACATGTTTTATCGTGGCATGGACGAAGGGCATGCGCTGTATGGCGAAAGCAGTGACGAAGTGCGCGGCGCCATCGAGTGGGTCTACCGCGAAGCGGATCGCATACTGGGCGAAACACTGGAACGCATGAGCGATGACGATAGCCTTATCGTCCTGAGTGATCACGGTTTTGCGCCGTTTCGGAAATCTGTCCATCTCAATCGTTGGTTGGCCGATGCTGGCTACCTGGTGCTCAAGCCGGGCGAGCACGGCACGGACAGCCTGTTTGATGGCGTTGACTGGAGCAAGACGAAAGCGTTTGCCCTTGGGCTCAATGGTCTCTTCGTGAATCAGCAGGGCCGCGAACCGCAGGGCATTGTCCGTGTCGAGGAGACAGCCGCGCTGAAAGCAGAAATCGCGGCGCGGCTGCTCGATGCGGTCGATCCGGTAGGCGGCCATGCGCTCGTGCGGCAGGTTTTTGATCGTGACGCTATTTATACCGGCCTTGCGAATGCGGATGCTCCGGACCTGGTGATCGGTTATGCGAGGAATTATCGCGCGTCCTGGCAAACAAGCCTCGGTGGAACGCCACCGGCACTCGTTGAAATCAATCAGGAGAAATGGAGCGGTGATCATTGCATCGATCCGTCGCTGGTGCCCGGTGTGTTGTTCACATCCTTCCCGTTAACAAACGCGGTCAATAACATCCAGGATGTGTCCGGATTGATACTGCAGCGGCTGGAAACACAAAACGGTGGCTGATTTCTCCCTGTTCGACAGTCTGAACCCGGTGCTCGCGATGATCGATCGCATCCTGACCAGCCTGTCGCTTGCGCCGGTCTGGCGCATGGCTGTCTTTGCGGCACTGGGCAGCCTTGTCTCGATGTTGCTGTTCAAAAAGCTGTCCAACCAGGCTGAGCTTGCCGAGTTGAAACAGAAAATCGGCCAGGCACAAAAAGACCTCGTTCGGTCGAATGATAAAAGCGCCGGTCTCGGCCAGGTGCTGCGACGAAACCTCAGGCTTTCCGGCAGGCAGTTGTGGATAAGCTTCTGGCCAGCGCTGATAGCCTCGATACCGATACTGTTCCTGTTGGTCTTCTGTTCCAATCAGTTCGGTGCGAAAGCGATGGACAGCGGTGCCCGGGTCTACGTCACGCCCGTCGAATTGGAGGGCTCGCCTCGGGATTACCGGTGGACGAACATCAATGCGCAATGGGATGCGCGCAAGATGGCCTGGACGTTTTATCAGCCCGAGCCAGGAAAGTCAGCAAGCCTGGTGCGTGGCGCCGAGCCTCAACTCAGCGTGCCAACTGTCGCGCCGACGCATGTCGTGCACAAAAAGCAGTGGTGGAATTTCTTGATTGCCAATCCCGCCGGTTACATTGACGACAATGCGGGCGTTGAGCGCTTCGAGTTCAACACGCCGACACAAGTTATTATCAACTGGGGGCCGGGGTGGATGCGCGGCTGGCTGTTTGCGTTTATGTTATTCCTTGTGCTGTTCTCTGTGGCGATCAAAATATTGTGGAAGATCCATTGACCCGGCAAGTAGTGAGCGCGAGAACCGCGCAGCGTCGTGTGTTGCGGAAAATCGTCCTGTTGGTGTCCTGGTGCGTTCTTTTGCCGACGGCCTGTTCGCGGGACGGTGGCGAATCGCCGGCAAAAGGATTGCCCGACAGCGAGCGCCCGGCAGTCCTGCTGATTACCCTCGATACCACGCGAGCCGACCGGCTGGGCATCGAGTCGAGCGCCGTTGAGACGCCGAACCTGAATGCGCTGGCCGATCGCGGCCGGTATTTCACAGAAGCCTATTCAACAACACCGACAACCCTGCCATCGCACACCTCGATGATGACCGGCAGCTACCCGATGGAACACGGTATCCGGGAGAACGGGCGGCGCGTCGGCGATCAGCTCGAATTGCTGGCGGTGAGGCTCAAGGGCCTCGGCTACAAAACGGCGGCCTTCGTTTCCGGTTTTCCGCTGGCGCGACAGTTTGGGCTCGCGCGTGGCTTCGACACTTACGACGACACACTTGCCGGTCATTCCAACGAACGTGATGCAGCCGCAACGACCAATGCGGCGCTGGACTACATCTCGCAGCCGGAAAGCGCAGACTTTCTCTGGGTTCACTACTTTGACGCGCATGCGCCGTACGAACCGCCGGAACCATTTCGTTCGCAATACGCTGATGACCTCTACTCGGGCGAGCTGGCGTATATCGACAGCGAAGTGGGCCGCTTGCTGACGGCTTTTGAGGCGCGCTTTGAAAACAGGCCTCAGAAAATCCTCGTTGTCGGCGATCACGGCGAAGGACTGGGCGATCACGGCGAAGCGCTGCATGGAAACTTGCTTTACCAGGGCACAATGCGCGTGCCGATGATCATCGCCGGGGATGATATTGCCCCGGGCAAAGTCGAGCGCGCAGTCAGTGTGCGGCAGGTTTTCGACACGGTGCTGGACTGGGCCGGTGTTCCGCACGAGCGCAGTTTGCTGGGTGCAAACAGCGGGCCGGTTCTCGGCGAAGCATTAAAGCCCTACCTGCAATACGGCTGGCAACCGCAATTCATGGCGGTTCTTGACGGCATCAAGATGATCCAGTCCGGGGATCTCGAAGTGTTTGACCTGCGATCGGACCCGGACGAAATCAACAACCTGGCCGGCAGCATTGATCTGGCGCCCGAATTGCAGGGAGCGATCAGCAATTATGCCGCGCGGGCACTCGACGAGGCTGACGACCCGTCCGGTGCACAAGAATCACTAAGCCAGCAGACCGTCGATCGACTCGCGAGCCTCGGCTACATCGGCTCTTCCGGTCGCCCCGTTCTTCGGGCAGTTGCGCCAAACCCGAAAGACATGGTGCATCTGTACAGTGACCTGGACATTGGTTCGGGCTATTTCACGAGCGGAAATTACGATGCAGCCATTGAGGTCTTTGGCCGGATTCTTGAAGCAGACCCCTACAACTTCATGGCCGCGATGCGGCTGGCCGTCGCCAATTCCGTGACCGACCGACCGGAACAGGCACAGGCGTACTTCGAACGGGCAAGAAGCATCAACCCGTCGTCGGTCGACCTGCGTCACTATCACGCGATGCATTACCTGCGTAACCAGCAGTGGAACCTCGCCGAACCCCTGTTTGAATCGGTATTGGCGGAGATGCCGGACCGACTGCCGGCGCTCGAGGGCCTGGCGACAATCTACACGCGACAACGTAACGACGAAAAAATACTGCAGGTGCTCGAGAAGATCGTCGCCATCAAACCATCACCCGGCGTGGAGCTTGTGCGGCTCGGTCAGCTGCACATGGCTCAGGGCGATACCGCGGCGGCAATCGGTGCATTCGAGCGAGCGAGCCGGATACTGGGACGGCGATTCGGCCAGGATCTTGAGCTTGGCGTACTCTACCTTGCCGACAGGCAGTTTGAGAAGGCGGCCATCAGTCTCGACAAAGTGACTCGCGTCCATCCCGGTTACGCGATGGCATTATTCAAGCGCGCACAGGTCAGTGTGTTATTGAACGAAGCGGACCGCGAGTCAAAAGTTCGCCTGGCCTGGCAGCGCGGCGATAACACGACGCGCAGGCTCATAGCATCCGAGAAGTTGTTCCGCGGCATCGACTATCGATCGCAATAGTCAGCGAATCTGCTTGATGCTGTAGAGCTGGTCGAAATACGTGGCATCCGGCGATACGTAGATTTTTGTCAGCGGTGTCACTGAAACACCATTCAGCACACCTTCCTGGAAATTACCGTCGTCGTCGGTCCATCCCGCACCGAACAGGCTGTGAATGACGTAAGGTTCACCGTCAACTGCGCCGAGGTACAGCATGACGTGGCCGGGCGAGTAGAGCAGATCGCCGACATCACAACGTTCGAGGACCTTGAGTTTTTCCCCGGCGCTGTCACGGGCCGAGAAATTGATGTTCCGGCCAATCGGGCTCTTGCGTTGCTGCAAGGAGTTCCGCGGCAACAGGATGCCAAACGTCTTGTAAACCTCCATGACCAGGCCGGAACAGTCGCGTGCGTTGTAGGAGTGTCCCCAGCCGTATCGTTCACCGAGGAACTTGAATGACTGGTGCAGGATATTCCGGCGAGTGAAAGGCATGTAACCGACACAGACATCCTGGTTCCGGGCGATCAGTGCTGTGCGAAACTGCAATTCGCCGTGATCCCCGCGAACCGGAAGCAAAACAGCATGGCTTGAACGCGGGTTCTGGCCGTCAACGTGGCGTTCGACTTCATCGGCACCAAGCAGTGGCAGGCGCACGCCCATATCGAGCTGCAGTTCCGAAATCGCGGCGACTTTCGGATTGAAGTTGGTTGTCACCTT
>DDIP01000155.1:0-887 GCA_002338605.1 Proteobacteria bacterium UBA1847
GAATCGGTCGGTGTCGGCCAGCCACTCATGTCGGGATTATCTCTGGAGGCACTGCGGGTCAGTGTCGATCTGCCGCAACAGGTGGCGATCGCTGTGCGCAACAGAAAACTCGCCGAAGTACTCACCGACGATCAACGAATCACGCCGGCCGAACTGACAATGTTCCCCTACGCCGATCCCGAAACCAACACTTTCCGTGTGCGGTTGGAACTTCCCGCCGGACAGTTTTCCTTATACCCGGGCATGTTCGTCAAGGTCGCCTTTGTCGTGGGTGAGGCGGAACGATTGCTGGTACCTACCACCGCATTACTTCGGCGCAGTGAGGTAACGGGACTTTATGTTGTCGGCGCTGACGATGCCGTCCGATTGCGGCAGGTTCGGATCGGTAACGAGTTTGGCTCACAAACCGAAGTGCTCGCCGGCCTGGAAGTCGACGAGTTGGTGGCCGCGGACCCACTACGCGCCGGAATTTACGTGAAGTCTCTGAAAGACGGGCGCCATGACTAAGCCACTGGGCTTCTCCGGTACCCTCGCAAGGCGATTCCAGGATAACCCGATGACGCCGCTACTGGCGCTTTTTGGCGTCCTGCTCGGACTGTTTGCGGTCGCAGTGACCCCGCGCGAAGAAGAACCGCAGATCGATGTGACATTCGCCAATGTGTTTGTCGCGTTTCCCGGGGCGAGTAGTAGCAATGTCGAGAACCTGGTTTCCATTCCCATGGAACAGGTGTTGGCCGAGATTGATGGCGTCAAGCACGTTTACTCGGTCTCGCAACCCGGACTGGCCGTGCTGACAGTCCAATTCACAGTTGGCGAACCTCGCTCGGAGGCGTTGGTTCGCCTCTACAACGCAATTTTTTCCAACCAGGACTGGCGCCCGGCTAACC
>DDIP01000155.1:1004-4635 GCA_002338605.1 Proteobacteria bacterium UBA1847
CGCCGGCATCCTGCCGCCGCTGGTGAAACCAATGGGCATCGATGATGTGCCCATCGTCACCGCAACGCTCTGGAGCAACGACGATTCGCACGGTACGCACGAATTGCTGATGGTAGCTCACGCGCTGGAAGCGGAGCTCAAACGGATACCCGGTACGCGCGATGTGTACACCGTCGGCGGCGTGCAGAATATCGTGCATGTTGAACTCGACCCGCAACGTGTCGCAGGCTTTAGCCTGACACTCGACGATCTGCGCTTTGCACTGCTCGCCGGCAACTCCGTAGAACATGCCGGTGCCCTGGTCTTTGGCAACACCGAGTTTCCGGTACAGGCAGGTCGATTTTTTGAGGGCCGCGATGATGTAGCCGGACTGGTCGTGGGGCTCTTCGACGGCCGTCCCGTGTATCTCGAGGACGTTGCCGAAATTCGCGCCGGTGCGGAGCATCCGGAGCAGTACAGCTGGTTCGCAACCGGACCCGCGGCAAACGCTGCCGGTCTTGATCCGGTCTCGCCGTCGCCGGCCGTGACGCTGGCCATTGCGAAGAAACCGGGGACCAACGCAAGCCACATCGCCGACGCGCTGATTGAGCGTTTCGCGCAACTGGAATCAACCCTGATTCCCGAAGATGTGCAGGTCACCATCACGCGCAACTACGGAAAAACAGCCAATGACAAGGCGGTTCAGCTGATTCAGAAGTTAGTGTTTGCCACCGCCGCCGTCGTTGTTCTGGTATTGCTTGCCCTGGGGTGGCGCGAAGCCATTGTGGTCGGCTCGGCGGTCATTGTGACGCTCGCGGTGACACTGTTCGCGTCCTGGGCGTGGGGCTTCACGATCAATCGCGTGTCGTTGTTTGCGCTCATTTTCTCGATCGGTATCCTGGTCGACGACGCCATCGTGGTAGTGGAGAACATCCATCGCCATCGAAACCTCAGCAGCGATGCGCTCGGGCTGATTATCCCGCCGGCTGTCGACGAAGTGGGTGGACCAACAATATTGGCAACTTTCACCGTCATTGCGGCATTGTTGCCCATGGCGTTTGTCACGGGGCTGATGGGGCCGTACATGAGTCCCATTCCGATCAATGCCAGCACCGGCATGCTGCTCTCACTGATTGTGGCATTGGTGTTTACGCCGTGGCTGAGCCGCCGTCTTCTGGCAGGCGTAGCAGCACACGAACCGGACGAACATCGTCAATCGCCATTGCAGGCGTTTTTTCTGCGACTGATGTCGCCGTTTCTCGGCGGACAGAAGGGGCGACGCGCACGAACTTTCCTGTATGGCGGACTCACGCTGGTAATCGGTCTTGCCGCTGGATTGGTGCTGGTGCAGTGGGTCGTGTTGAAAATGCTGCCCTTTGACAACAAATCAGAGTTTCAGGTCGTAGTCGATATGCCGGAAGGCACGACAGTCGAAAGGACCGCACAGGCACTCGACGGGATCGCGCAATACCTCGAAACGGTTCCGGAGGTTACCGACTACCAGGTATATGCAGGCACGGCCGCACCGATAAACTTCAACGGACTCGTTCGTCAATATTATTTGCGATCAGGCAGTAACGTCGGAGATGTTCAGGTCAACCTGGTCGACAAAAGCCATCGTAAGCGCTCCAGTCACGAGATTGCGCGGTCTGTTCGCCAGGCGTTGACGCCGATCGGCGAACGATACTCGGCCTCGATCAAAGTAGTCGAAATTCCGCCAGGGCCTCCAGTGATGTCGCCCATCGTGGCTGAGTTGTACGGCCCTGATTACGGTGAGCAACAACGCCTGGGCAATGCGCTCCGCGAATTATTCTCGGCAACGCCGAATATTGTTGATGTCGACAGCACCGTCGCGTCCGATGCGACGCGGCTGGTACTGGATATTGATCGTCAGCGCGCCGCGCTGCTCGGCGTCTCGCAACAGCAGGTTGCCTCAGCGATTCGTATGGCATTGGGCGGCGAGGACATCACTTACATTCGCCAGGGACATGAGAGGTATCCGATTCCCGTTCGTCTGGAAGTGCCGCTGGCCGCAAAAGCGGATCTTTCCAGTATCCTGGCACTTGAGGTGCGCAGCCAATTCGGTACGCGCGTACCCATGGCCGAAGTCGCAGCGGTCCGGGAGGCGCAATGGGACGACGCCATCTATCACAAAGACTTGTTGCCGGTGGTGTTCGTGATGGCGGACATGGCGGGTGATCTCGACAGCCCGTTGTACGGTATGTTCGATCTCTCAAAGAAAATTGAATCGTCGCAGATTGGCGGCTTTGACATCGAACAACGCTATATAAGTCAACCGGACAACCCGTACTATTTTTCGTTGAAATGGGACGGTGAGTGGCAGATTACCTACGAAACGTTTCGTGACATGGGTCTTGCCTACGCGGTCGGCCTGGTCCTGATTTATCTGCTGGTCGTGGCGCATTTCAGATCCTATTTGTTACCGTTGATCATCATGGCGCCGATACCGCTCACCGTCATTGGTGTGATGCCAGGCCATGCCCTGTTCGGCGCACAATTCACCGCAACCTCCATGATCGGCATGATCGCGCTCGCCGGCATCATCGTGCGCAACTCCATCCTGCTGGTTGACTTCATCAGGCAAGAGCAGCGCGCAGGTCATTCGCTGGACGAAGCCGTCATCAGCGCGGCAGCAGTACGTGCAAAACCGATCGTCCTGACGGCACTGGCCGCTATGTTGGGCGCGGTCTTTATTCTCGATGATCCAATTTTCAATGGCCTTGCGATCTCGCTGATCTTCGGGATCCTGATCTCGACACTCCTGACCCTGGTGGTCATTCCCGTACTGTATTACAGCTTCGGCGCAAAACTTTCCCCCCAATAAACAGTGCCTGGAAACAGGGACTCCGGTCAGCCCGGGATCCACGCACTGCCAGGGTCACATCAAGAACCGGAAACATTGTCAGCTGCCGCCGACCCCCTTGGCGTGTATCACGAACCGCAGTCGTTGCTTACGTAGTAGTCCCAATTTCAGGGTGTTCCGGAATATCGTAGGGTGTTCCTAAACCCGCACACCCTGCGGTCAGATCGGCCCTGCAACAACAGGTCCGAGGTCTCAGGAGAAATGTCCATGAAAATGATGAAAGCCGCCGTATTTGTAAAACCTGGCAGCATTGTTCTTGATGAGAAACCAATACCGAAGGTCGGTCCCGGCGACGCGTTGATTCGTATTACAACGACGACTATTTGCGGCACGGACATTCATATCCTGAAAGGAGAGTACCCGGTCAAACCCGGCCTGACGATCGGCCATGAACCCGTCGGCGTTATCGAAGCGATGGGTGAAGGTGTGCACGACTATACAGTCGGACAACGTGTGATCGTCGGCGCCATATCGCCGTGCGGACAGTGTTATCACTGCCTGGACGGGCACCAGTCACAATGTGGCGGAAAACCCGTTGGCGGCTGGCGATTTGGCAATACCATTGACGGCTGCCAGGCAGAATATCTCCTGGTACCCAACGCACAAGCCAACCTGTCACCGATTCCCGACGGCCTGACGGATGAAGAAGTATTAATGTGTCCCGATATCATGAGTACTGGCTTCGCCGGCGCTGAATCGGGCCAGATCAAGATCGGTGACACCGTTGTTGTGTTTGCACAGGGTCCGATAGGCTTGTGCGCTACTGCC
>DDIP01000279.1:0-4905 GCA_002338605.1 Proteobacteria bacterium UBA1847
TTGGCTGTGCCGCCTCCACCAGAGCCTCCGCAGGCTTGCAGTACCATCGACAGCAACACTGCAGCAGCAGCATTCAGAATCCCCTTCCGCCGCAGACCTGCCGCAATCAACCCGTACGACCCATTCCCGATCCCTTGTTTCGAAGTCATGCTATTTCCTCCAAATTGACAGACGACTTCGGGTGAGTGGTTGGCCGCCGCAGTCGTGCTCCGTGCACCTATTAACGGAGACGCTGCGAAAAATGGCTCAATAAAGTTATTTGAATTCGAACCTGGAGGTAGAGCGGCGCCAGTAGTTCTGCCAACGCTTGGAGCACATCAAGCACCATTCGGGCTCACGGTGTCATGTTGGATACACCGACAGAATTGAAGCTATGTTTTGATAGCCGGAAGGACGAACGTCGAAGTCAGTGGCTACTGCGACAGTTTGGCAGTGAGGAAAATCTCGTTATTCCTAGCTCAACTTCAGAGGACATGGAATTACACAGAGAACGAGGCCTCGACAAGCAATACCGTGACGGGTTCAGAATGACCTTTTTCCCGACAGACAAGGGATGAGATAGTTTCATCTTCGACACTAGCCCGTCTGGTAAACATGACGTATGAAGATGCGGTCACCAGGCTTTGGCAAATTCGCCAGATGGATCGACCGGAGCACGGTTCTTCAAATTACTTGTCCTTCAGCCTGATCCGGGAAGCCGGTGAGTTCGATGGGCTATCCTGAGTGATCGGTACCAAATACCTCGATCGTTGGTTTCAACGGCACTGCCTCGACAAAATCAATCAACTCATTACGAGTACAAGGGAGCGGTCGGCTCTGGAGGAGCAATGGATCAATTCCATGTGGTACTTCAGGCAGGCGACAGTTCAATGTGTGCCCGAGATGCAGATCAAAGACTTTCACCACCGACGTCATGGTCACGTTTCCACGCGGGATGTTCAAGAGTTCTCATATGTCGTCTGCAAGCTCATCGTCGGTATAGCGTACCTGATCGCCAGCGGCATTCACTCTTCGGACGACTTGCTTAAGCGCGACCAATGGTCAAGCGCAATAACTATGGTAGTACAACGCTCAGCGCACGCCCTCGACCCTGGACCGGGGCATTCCACCTGCGCTTATCAGCAGATTCTTCGACCATTTCAATGTGTAGATTTAGGTTAGCGGGCAAAGGCATGTTGGAAAGACCGGCGCCAACACGCCACCTGCATAACGAAATAGCGGCCCACTAGGAGCCGCTAAGTCGTTGAAAATTGGCGCGCCCGGAGAGATTCGAACTCCCGACCGCCTGGTTCGTAGTTAGCTCACCAATTCGTAACTAGTTGTAATCATTAACAAACCGCAGGGACGCTCGTTGCAAAACTGCCCTACTCTGCACAACGGCACACAACCGAATCACGCAAAAATCCCGCAACCGCTCACTTCTTCCGAGTCCGATGAAACCAGAACTTTTCATGGCGTCTGTGTTGGGCGGGTCGACAGCCGTCTGTCAGAACCAACAAATGTCAACAGAATGGGCGCTGTAGGCTATGAGATGTCAGCTATCTTTTGGCGACGGACCTTAGCGAAAGATACTCGGTACTGCGATACCCGCAACTGGCGAACTGAGTTTCGCAGTGAAACCTTGCTAAAAAAGGGCAGGTCAAACGTCATCGGCGTTCGCGTTCCGATTGCATAGACAACTTCGTAGTCGGATGTATGAAAAGTACCATCTTCTGGGATCTTGTGAGTATTCGGAAGCTTCTCGTTAACCTTTTGTCGAAAGCTTGGATCTCCCGCCGTCAGAAACGCTGAAACGGTTCCTTGATGAAAGAGGTGACTCAGAACGCTTGATCCACTGTAATTCTTGACGTGAATGATTTCCCTATCCGCCGACATTAGATCGCAGAATTCGATGGAACTCGAACCGCCGCCGTGATTTATTTGTTTCCTATCCATCAATGCGTAGTGACCGTCGGACTGATCGGATACCCTTTGATTGTACTCCTGCTCGTGCTCATCACCCCAGATAGAGAGCTCTTTGCCAAATGTCTCTATCGCATCTATTTCCTCCTGTACTGATTGCACGAAATCGTCGTTGACGTTGTACCAGCACCCTTCCGTAAGAACATAGGTCTTCTGATCAAGGGAAATTTCAGCATATAGGCAATGGTGCGCTGACCACTTGCCGATAACCGTGGATTCATCGCTATCAAATTGATAGACATGCCGCTTCTTCAGGCCGTCTATGGAAAGGTCTCCGTCATACTCCCAGCGCGACAGAAAGTCTCTTAGACGAATATCATCTTGAATGAGGTCACTCTTGGCCGTTGCGTACCTGAATCCAGCCGAACTCTCCCATTTGATAATGTCTGGTACCGCCATCCAGATTTTCGATAATGAACCTTGATTGATGTCACCCACGAGTTTGTTGTTGAGTCGGTCCACAAGCCGTGGATCAGATATCTCGGCGATATTGTCAATGAAGGCGAAGTCCTTTCGGTACGAATCTTTCTTGCTCTCGCGATAGCACCGTCGCAGAAAGCTCGGCAACTGACTAGCCGTGATCGGTATGCGAACGCCGACGCTATCTCTCCCGGCAATTTGTTTGCCGAATCGTTCGTCTTTTGGTTTGCCAACAATCGAACGAAGGAGATCTTTATCAACCTCCAGGCCAAACTCGCTTACTGTCACGGGCCTAGTTGACTGTTCACGTGACAGTTTGCCGAGCGAGTCGAACGTACGTTTATCAAGAAATCGGATGGTCTCCGGGTCAACTACATTTAGACATGTTCGTAAGCCGAATCTCGCCTCGACAAATTTCTTATCTACATGTGCGTAGCCATGGCCGAAACATGCCGCAAAGTACCGATTCTCCGCCCTTAAGATCAGGATAACGCTTACGGACGCCACTCTGAGATTCTTAATCGCGTCTTCGTCTACCGGCGATAGAAACCACGCCCAGTCTGGTGCGCGAGAAGGATTCTGCGCAATGTAGAGGAGGCCCGGGCCGCTGTTCGCGATTTCCACCTCGGTTTCGGACATCTTGCCATCAGAGACAATTGGGTCTCCAAGCTCATAGTCTTCCTTGAGCAAGTACGCATTTATCTTGACTGTCTTCTGCTTAGCCACGGTACGAGACTGCCTCGCTCAAAATGCTCAAAAGACGAATCTAATCCAGTGGAGGATGTCAGATAAGCGAATTGTGTACCATTTTTGGCAAATGTTTTGGATTTTGGTGCCAGAGAACTCATCGTCAGCATGGAGGTCGGCGGCGTAAAGGTCAGCCGTCTGCCTCGTTCACGCGTCCGCCTACCGATCGTCCTCGGCATCACCCTCGTCGATTTCAACGTTAAACAAGGTCCGAACACGTTCAGCATTGAATTCATCTTCGCGCGCGATCTGCCGAAGCGCGTTTTCAAGGCGGGAAACTGCCTCAGTTTCCGAACCGGCATTGCCACCAGCGAGACCCTGAATCGCGCGAATCTTTCGTCCAAGATCGGGGGGTGTCGATCGAATCCAGGCGACGTAATCGGCGACGGATTGCGAACCGAGAAAATCAGTCTGGCTGCTTGACCAACCGTCCCCTCCGCGCAGGGCATCGGCGACTTCATCGATGGTAAAGTGTATTGAACGATAGGCCGCTTCACGACGCCGAATCTCCTCTTGGAACGCAGGTGTCTCGGGCAGGCGATCACGACCCTCCGCGCGCGCTACCGCTTCGAGGTGATCGCTCCGCGCTCGAACAAAGTCGCGACACAAATCGTCCACAACTTGATTCGCGCGAAGCAGTGCCTGCAAACCTTGGTCATATTGAAACACTGACAGGTGCTCCAACCCCTCACGAAGTGCTGTGGTGACTTGCTCGACATATTGATCACGGCTCAATGTAAAATCGTTCTGATAAGAAAATATGGCGGAAACCAGACGATCCTCAGAATGTGCGTTTGCCAAATCTTGATCGAATTTTTGTATAGCGCCACGAAATCCTGATCGATCCAAAAGTCCGGTCTGTATATAGTTAATCAAGAATGAATCAAAAATCGCCGGTGAATACCCGGTCTTCTCCATCACAGCTGCCCACGCCTTCTCCATCTCGGAGACGCGGACGTCTTCCTCTGCCCGATCCATCAAGGCGAACCACATCAGGGCTTCACCGCTGCCGATAATCATGTCTTGGTCAAAGGACTGATCGGGATTAAGGATGGCCCACACAAGCAGCGAGGCGTGCCTAACCACTTCCAGCTGGGCAGCATCCGACACGACCGAGAGTGCTTCGCGCGCTGCCACCAAGACACCTGCAGCGCGGCGGTGAATTCGAATATTGCGGCAATCGACACGCTGGAATAGATCTAAAGCGGCGCCCCTGTACGAATCGGGCAAATCCATCGCCTCGAAAACGATATCGATATTGGATTGCACTTCCGGCGCCAGCGCGAGATCAATATCGACAACCTTTTCCCAGTATTGTCGAAGTGTGTCACTTTCGCCGGACAGATTGTCGCGATTAAGAAGCAACACGACCTTGCAACCGCGCTCTCGAAGTTCATCGACTATCCCAAACAGCGAGACAATATCAAAGGACCCACCGATCCGCTCGATGTCGTCAAGACATACGATGGCATCGCGTACGAACCAGTAGCTGGCGTCGCTGGCAAGACTCGCTAGCTCACCTTTCCGCCATTTGTCGTACAACTCAATCAAATTGAGCGCCTTGCCGGGCAGCTGGCGCGGGACAAGCATCTTCCCTGCCCGGCCGGCATAGCGACTTACAATCAATTTCCGATCCCGAACAAGTTCCATCCCGGCCGTGATCCGTGCTCGAATCTCTTTGATTGAGTCCGCGCCAAACAGTGACGCGTAGCAATGACCGGTAAATCGTTCACTAAACTCCAGGTCACCGGCGTAATGCCGCCAGTAGTAGGTCTC
>DDIP01000279.1:5008-9620 GCA_002338605.1 Proteobacteria bacterium UBA1847
CCGCCAGTAGTAGGTCTTGCCGACGCCCCAGCCGCCAGAAAGCGACGCAACCTGCAGCACATCGTCGGCCAAAAAAGCATTAAGCGCCTGGGTGAGTTCCTGACGATTCACAGCGTCCTGCCAAAAAGAACGGGTCCGTGCCGTCCCCTGAAGTGACTCCGACAAAGGAGGCCCAGAGACTTGGGCACCGAAACAATAGACACCCTATGCATAGCTGGAATCCCCGCCGATCACTACTTCTCAAAAGTAAAATCTTTTGCGAAATGATACGACATTTCCAAGCCTAAGTATTTGACGTAGGGAGGATTACAGTTAGTTTCCCGAGGCCGAGCCGCGACGACGGTTTCGCGTTGACGTCTTTCGGAAAAACCTAGCAGCCTACCGCATCACGTGTCGTTCCTTTCGCGGGAGTGCAATTCATTTACTTTCGCGGCCTCGTCTTTCGACGCATCGTACTCCCAAATCTCAACGTCCTCGGGAATAAGATGTCCGTACGTACGCCGATAGTATCTGACCAGAGTCTCGCCAGTTTTCGCGCGTTCGTCTCTTAGAACGAAAAAGATTTTTCGGTACGAGGACGGCGCGCATGAAAAATAGTACATTGCCTCATTCCAGACAGTAATCTTCGCGCTCGGGACGTTTCCACCGGAGGTCCATCGATGGGACTTACACTCAACAAGAACCGGCGGACTATCAGCACCCAAGTCAAATTTGTGCGGTTTTTTGGCCATCGCCACACCAACATCGACGGGGAAATTCGGTGAAACCGCTATCCCAGCGTCGCGCAAGATGCGCTCGGCGATTGCCTCAAACTCCCTACCAACATGAGAGTTGCTAACTGCGCCGACACGGTGAAAGTTCTCTGCCACGGTGTGCTTATTGTCTAAAGACGTCCATCCTCAGTATATTACCTGCTAGGCAGCGCGAAGGGCGAGCGGTCGCCCCGAACGATGGAGCCGACGAAGGAGGAACAAATGAGCCGGGAACACCCGTTGCTTGAACGTGCCCACATGTACCCGCGTCGAGTTGTTGATCTGGCACCGGCGGGGTGCGTCTACGACGAGGATGTCGGAGCTTGGCGATTCATCAAGACTGGCGAACTGTGGGTCGAGACACCTGGGCGCGAGGGACCAAGGACAAAGAAACAGGATATTGAAACCGGGGAAGATCAGAAGGGTGAGTGAAACACGGGTGTGAAATCTGTACAACCTCAAGTTCTCGCGATCGCTAGTCGCTACGACCTGACCTGCGATTATGTTGTTGCGGGGCTGAGGCGAAGGTCAATTCTATACCTACGCCTGAACTCGGAAGATCTTTCTGGGTCGGCTATCGAGCTGGACCCTATACAAAGACGCCTTGTGATAGAACGCTCTGGCCGAAGCTACTGCTTCACCCCGAACAGTCTCCGGTCCGTGTTCTTCAGGCGCCCGGTATTCCTGCGAGACTATGGCGACAACCATCGTTCCCCTGAAGAACAGTTTTCGCGCCTGCAATGGGCGGCCTTCGTCCGAAACCTAATGCTATTCAACGAGGCTCGTTGGTTCAACGATCCGGTTGCGACATACCGAGCCGAGCACAAGGCAGTTCAGCTCTCAACAGCTGCTCAGTTGGGTTTCTCGGTGCCTCTGACACGAATAACAAATTCGCCGCGTGCCCATTCCTTTGGCGGCGCATGCAAGCGCGTAGCCGTTAAGGGCCTTGATACTGTTCTGCTACGCGCTGACGGCCACGAGATGTTTGGCTTCACCACGTTTGAGGCCACGGAAAAGTTGGAACCCGATGCTTGGCGAGCGGCCCCGGCCACGATCCAGGCCGCCCTGATGGACAAGCTCGATATCCGAGTTACCGTCATTGAGGATAGAGTATTGTCTGCGAGCATCACTGAAAACGGAGCGCCTCTCATTGGCGACTGGCGAACACGGAAGAGCAATGTTCAATTTCGCAAATTCGATTTACCAAGAGAGATAGCGGACCGGTGCCAGATGCTCGTCAAGTCTCTAGGTTTGCGTTTCGGAGGTATCGATCTTGCTCTGAGCGATGGTGAATACTACTTCCTTGAGGTCAATCCAACAGGCGAGTGGGCGTGGCTTGTCGATGCTGCAGGACTCCCGATAGACGACGCAATCGCAGAGGCGCTTTCACGGGAGGCAACAGTCGATGTGGGCTAGCTTTATGAAGCGCATCGATTCAGCATTGCTTGGTTCGTCATGGACCTTGTGTCGCGCGAACAAGGTGCTGCAGCAGAAGATAGAAAATTGCTGCGTCGATCAGTTCAAGGCTGATCCTCGACTCAAGTGTTCGGGAGACGACCTCAAGACCATGTTGACCATATCGATTCAGAGCCTGGAGAGGATCGAGAACAAAGCGATGGGAACGCTCCTCGGAGTAGCCGTGGCAATTGTGGTGTTCGGAGCAACGTCGGGGCTCCTGGGCTCGGATGGAATGCTGGCCGGCAGATGCTACGCCGCTCAGATCGTTGCAGCTGCGCTCTTGATTGTCGGCATGGGGTACTTGTTTGCCAGTGGCCTTCTGGCGCTGGGGGCATATAGAATTGGGCAAGTCTTCCGGCCTGAGCTGTCCGATCACGCGTCTGTAACTGACGAGACGCACGAGAAGATCGTCTTGCTGTACTCCATCGAACAGAATCAGCGCGCGGCAACAATGCGATCAAATCGATTGTCAGCGTCGTTTACTTGTCTCAGGAATGGCCTCGTCGTCGTCTTCATATTGGGCGTGCTGATCGCCGTGGCCGGCGTTCTATGATGAGCACACGCCGGTGCCTAATAACTGTTGAATAGAGCGCTTCGCGATAGCCTCAACTTCGCTGAAGTCCAGTCAGTAATCCTCGTCAATACTTCTTTGTGGCCCATGGTGGGTTTTTTTCCTGAAGTTCTGGCTGTGGTAATAGTACAACCCCACCGCCTCAGCGGACCTCAGTACAAATGCCGCTGAAATCCGACAAACACCTCGCGGATATTTGCAGCCGGTCCAAGCTCCTTCACCGCATCCCCCATGCTGTGGTACTTCAGCTCGATCAACTGCGGCAGCTTATCGGTATCCAGCTCCCGAACACCGCGCGCCACGTAGTGATCGAGCACGAAGCGCAGGAATTCCTGTTGCCGGAAGTCATGGCCCCGG
Source organism: Proteobacteria bacterium UBA1847 (assembly GCA_002338605.1). GTDB lineage: Bacteria > Pseudomonadota > Gammaproteobacteria > Steroidobacterales > Woeseiaceae > UBA1847. The sequence continues at coordinate 8,147 of DDIP01000279.1, forward strand.
AAAATCGCGTCCCGGTGCGAGTCCACCCGCTCGGCGCGGGTTACCGGCGCCAGATTGAAGGCGATATAGGCCAGCACGTCGTACAGGTCGCTCTTTTCCGCCTCGATCAGCTTACCGACTTCGGCCAGTTGCTGCATGCCATAGCCTTTCTCCTCCAGCCCTTCCAGCAGCTTCTTGCGCGTGTCCGGACGGCCCCACAGGGCGCGCAGTTGGTCCTCGTCCCTGAATAGCGCAGGCAGATCACCGAACAGGCGCTGGATGAACTCGGCGGCGGAGATGGGCGTGCCGTCCGGGCTCCAGAAGCTGGTGGCGCTCATGTGCTGGATGGTACGTTCCTTGCCGTCGGCCAGCTTTACCTTCACCTTGCGGCGCTTTTCGCACACGCAGGGCTGCTCGCCGCACACCTCGCAGGGTTTCGGCGGTTCCGTCTCGCACACGCAAGGATGCTCGCCGCACACGGCACAGGGCTCGGGTGGATCGACCGCACAGGTACAGGGCACGTTGCCGCAGGTCGCACAGGATTCGGGTGCCAGCGGCTCGCCGTCCCATTCCGGGTCGTTGAAATGCTCATAAGCTTTCACGAAGTCGTAGATCGTGAAGTAATCCTTGCCGTCGTAGAGGCGCGTGCCGCGGCCGATGATTTGCTTGAACTCGATCATCGAGTTCACCGGCCGCATCAGCACGATGTTGCGGACATTGCGCGCATCCACGCCGGTGGAGAGCTTCTGCGACGTCGTGAGAATGGTCGGGATGGTTTTCTCGTTATCCTGGAACTGGCGCAGGAAGCGCTCACCCTCGGCGCCGTCGTTGGCGGTGACCCGCTCGCAGTAGTGCGGGTCGGTGCTGGTCTTCAACTGGTTGATCAGGTCGCGTACTGCCAGTGCATGCTCCTGCGTGGCGCAGAACACCAGGGTCTTCTCGCGCTGGTCGATTTGTTGCATGAACAGCTTCACCCGGTACTGCTCGCGCTCGCGGATCTCGATGACGCGGTTGAAGTCGTCCTCGGTATAACGCCGGCCTTGCTCGATCTCGCCCTCGATTACCTGGTCATCGGCAGTGTAGACGTAGTCGTCAAGTGTGGTGGCAATCTGGCGCACTTTGAACGGCGTCAGATAACCGTCGTTGATGCCTTCTTTCAGCGAATAAATATAAACGGGCTCGCCGAAGTAGACGTAGGTGTCGGCGTTGTGCTGGCGCTTGGGCGTGGCGGTCAGGCCGAGCTGCACGGCGGGCCGGAAGTATTCGAGGATGCCGCGCCAGTTGCTCTCGTCGTTGGCGCCGCCGCGGTGACACTCGTCGATGACGATGAAATCGAAAAAATCCGGCGGGTAGTCACCGAAATTTGGGGCTGGATTGCCGTCCTCATCGCGGCCGGTCATGAAGGTCTGGAAGATCGTGAAAAAGACATTGCCGTTCTTCGGCACCCGACCGCGTTTGCGGATGATCTCCGGGTCAATGCGCACCAGCGCATCCT
>DDIP01000010.1:0-15525 GCA_002338605.1 Proteobacteria bacterium UBA1847
AGTTTCAGTAACCCCTGTTCAGGCCGAACCGCCGCGTTGGGGTCTGACCATTTGGGCCCGCCAACAGCACCCAAAAAAACAGCATCCGCCGAATTGCAGCAGTCGATTGTCGCGGCAGGAAGCGGGTCGCCCGTTTGGTCAATCGCGATTCCGCCGATCAGATGTTCTTCGAAGCGAAACGTGTGATTAAACTTAACGGCAACAGCGTTGAGCACATCGCGTGCGCTCTCGGTGACATCCGGACCGATTCCGTCACCCGGCAACAAGGCGATTAAGGCCTCCAAGGTCTGTTCTCCTCAAACCTTTCGATTGCGCTCGCCTGTTGACGGATATAGCCGAGCTGATCGATGCCGTTCAATAGGCAGAAACGCGAGAATCCGTCGATCGGGAATTCGATGACGCGATCATCGCCGATGGTGAGCGTTTCCTGTTCGATATCGATCGTCACATCAACGCCGGGATTCGCGAGCAGATAATCGTGAGTCTTTCGGTCAACGACGACGGGAATGAAGCCATTCTTTAACGCATTATTCCTGAAAATGTCGGCGATCTCGGTGCTGATCACGGCCTTAAGACCGTAGTCCAGCAGCGCCCATGGCGCATGTTCTCGAGACGACCCACAACCAAAGTTGTTTCCCGCAACCAGGACATGGCAATCCCTGGCTGCAGCAGAATTCAACACAAAGTCCGGCCTGTCCCGACCGTCCGCATGACGACGAAGATCGTTGAATAAGAACTGACCGAGCCCCTCGCGTGATGTGGTCGTCAGGAATCGCGCGGGAATGATCTGATCCGTGTCAATGTCGGTGGTTGCCATGACAACGGTTCGGGACCTGATTGTTTTGACGGCCTGCATCACTTGCTTTCCAGGAAAGGGCGGGGGTCGGCGACCGTTCCGCAAATTGCCGATGCGGCGGCCGTCATCGGACTCGCCAATACTGTTCTTGCTCCCATCCCCTGGCGCCCCTCGAAATTCCGATTGCTGGTGCTGACCGACAGCTTTCCCTGCCCGACTGTGTCGCCGTTCATGCCGATACACATCGAACAGCCGGCTTCCCGCCACTCTGCACCGGCCTCCAGAAACACCCTGTCCAGTCCAAGGGCTTCGGCCGCTTTCTTGATCTGCTGCGAACCGGGAACGACCAGCATGCGGACGCCCGGCGCAATTCTCTGACCTTGCAGGATGCTGGCCGCTTCCTGCAGATCGGATAACCTCGAATTGGTGCAACTGCCCAGAAAGACTACATCGACGCTTGTCTGGGTCATCGGTTTGCCGGCTTCAACTTGCATGTAGTTGAGTGCTTTGCGAAAACTCGGATCCGAGCTGCGATCGGGGACAGGCTCGTCGATTCCAATGACCATGCCCGGATGGGTGCCAAACGTGACCATTGGCGTGAGCTTGCTGGCGTCAATTTTGACTGACTTGTCGAACGTTGCGCCATCGTCGGTGTAGAGCTGCCGCCAACGCCTGAGAGCGACGTCCCAGTCCTCGCCTTGAGGCGCACGCGACCGGTTCCTGAGATACTCGTATGTGGTGTCATCCGGCGCAATCATGCCGGCACGAGCGCCAGCCTCTATCGACATGTTGCAAACTGTCATTCTTGCGTCCATGCCAAGGGATTTGATGGCATCTCCGCGATACTCGATGACATGACCGGTTCCGCCATTGACACCTATCTTGCCGATAATGCCCAGCACCAGGTCCTTGGCACCAACCCCGCGACCCAGGCGACCCGCAACATCAATCGCCAGTGTCTTGGGCCTGCGTTGCAACAGGCACTGCGTAGCGAGCACATGACCAACCTCGGTTGTTCCGATGCCGAAGGCGAGGGCACCGAAGGCGCCGTGCGTCGACGTATGGCTGTCGCCGCAAACAATCGTCTTGCCCGGTTGAGTCGCGCCAAGTTCCGGCCCGATAACATGAACGATTCCGCGCTCCGCTGATTCAAAGCCCAGCAACTCGATGCCGAACTCGCGGCAATTTGCTTCCATCTGGCGGACCTGCATCGCCGCCCCATTTCCGGCAATTTCGAGGTCCTTGAACGATGCGATCGGCGTTGTCGGCGTCGAATGATCCATTGTTGCCAATACCAGATCGGGCCGGCGAACCGGTAAGCCCTTTGCGCGCAACAACGAAAATGCCTGAGGCGTTGTGACTTCATGAATAATGTGCAAGTCGATGTAAAGAATCGCCGGTGTATCGGCGGTTTCTTCAACGACGACGTGCTCGTCCCATACCTTTTCAAACAGGGTTTTCTTATTCGTCACGATTGCCTACCGTCAAGCGACTATTTAGATCGTTGCATGCGCTGATTGCGTATTGATACCCGGCGTGTCGCCGCGCGCTCGACGACGCAATGTGCGGTTCATGACCTCGAGGCACGCGCGGCAACCAGCTTCGACGATATCGACACTCGCACCACGACCACGGAAGCTCATGCCATCAACTTCGACGCTGACAGTGACCTCACCCTGGGCATCCTCGCCAATTGAGGCGCTGTGAAGCTCAAAATTCTTCAGAATCATGTCGACACCGGTTGCCTGCTCAAGCGCCTGCACTGCAGCGGCAATCGGGCCGTCGCCGAGCGCAGACTCGCAGACCAGTTCGCTGTCCTGGTTAATCAGTGTGACGGTGGCTGTAGCCGGTTGGTCAGTGTGCGTTTGCACCTCGAGCGATTGCAAGGTCCAGGGGCCGGACGATGCGCCGCCTGCATTCATGATGATGGCTTCGATGTCGCCGTCATAGACATCTTTTTTCTTGTCTGCAAGCTTCTTGAATTCCTGAAACGCACGATTGGTTTCGAACTCGTCCAGGTCGAATCCAAGTTCGATAACGCGGTCACGAAACGCGTGGCGTCCGCTGTGCTTACCCAGAACCAGGCTCGACTTGCTTAGCCCGACATCCTCAGGCCGCATGATTTCGTAGGTCGATGCGTGCTGTAACATGCCGTGCTGATGTATGCCGGCTTCGTGCGCGAAAGCGTTTTCTCCCACGATGGCTTTATTGCGTGGCAGATGCATGCCGGTAATATTCGATACGAGTCGCGACGTCGGGTAAAGCTTCGTCGAATCGACTCCCGTGTCGAGGCCAAAAAATTCTTCGCGGGTCTTGATTGCCATTACGACCTCTTCGAGACTGCAATTGCCCGCACGTTCACCGATACCGTTTATCGTACATTCCACCTGCCGGGCACCTGCGCCGACCGCAGCGAGGCACTTTGCAACCGCCATACCCAGGTCGTCGTGGCAATGAACACTCAGCACGATATCGTCGATCCTGGCAACGTGTTCTCTTAAATAGCGAAACAAGCGATCGAATTCTGCCGGAACGGTGTAGCCAACCGTGTCCGGAATATTGACGGTCGTCGCACCGGCCTCGATCGCGGCGGAAACCACTTCAGCCAAATAGGACAACTCGGTCCTTGATGCATCTTCAGGTGAGAATTCCACGTCGTCGCACAACTCTCGCGCCATTCTGATAGCCCCCACGGCGCTCTTGATGATTTCTTCTTTGGCCATCTTCAGTTTGTGTTCTCGATGGATGGCACTGGTCGCAACAAAGACGTGTATACGGTGTCGATCGGCACTCTTCACCGCAGCATGGACTTTTTCGATATCGGCCGGATTGCACCGCGCCAGACCACATATGATCGGACCATAATTTCGCTCGGCAATCGCCTTGACCGATTCAAAATCACCGGGCGATGCAGCCGGAAATCCCGCTTCGATGATGTCCACCTTGAGTTCGCTCAGTGCCTTGGCGACACGAAGTTTCTCACCAATCGTCATGCTGCAGCCCGGAGCCTGCTCGCCATCCCGAAGTGTGGTGTCAAATATGCGGATTCTGTTTTCTGCGCGTGTTTCAGACATCAAGGTATTCCCGACTTTGTTAAATTATTCTTCCAGCCAATCCATTCGGCCGCGAAGATCGGCGCCGACCTTTTCAATTGGGTGTTCCAGGTCAGCTTGCATCATGCGCTTGAATTCGGGCATACCGTTTTCGTTTTCCTCAATCCAGTTACGAGCGAACGTACCATCCTGTATGTCACCGAGGATCGCCTTCATCGCCGCACGTGAATTATCGTCAACCACCCGCGGGCCACTGATCATGTCACCCCAGGCAGCCGTATCGCTGATGAACTTGTGCATCTTTTTCAGGCCGCCTTCGTGCAGCAGGTCGACGATGAGCTTTAGCTCATGCATGACTTCATAGTAGGCAACCTCCGGTTGGTAGCCTGCCTCGACCAGCGTTTCAAACCCGGCTACGATCAGTTCCGTTGCGCCACCGCAGAGCACCGCCTGTTCCCCGAACAAATCCGTTTCAGTTTCCTCTGCGAAGGTCGTTTCAATAACGCCCGCGCGCGCGCCACCGATACCCGCGGAGTAGGCCAGGGCAGTCTTCAACGCATTTCCGGTCGCGTCCTGGTTGATGGCCACCAGGCAAGGTACGCCATGACCCTCTTCATACTGCCTGCGAACAAGCCCGCCGGGCCCCTTGGGTGCGATCAGCGCGACATCGAGGTCCGCGCGGGGCGTCACCTGTCCGTAGTGAATTGCAAAACCGTGAGCAAACAGCAACAGGGCACCCTGGGCGATATCATCGACCACCGTAAGGTAAAGGCTCTTTTGTACCATATCCGGTGTCAGAAACATGACCACCGCTGCGTCCCTGACGGCGTTGTTTGGCTCCTGCACCGTCAGCCCGTCCGCACTCGCCTTGTCCCAGCTCGCACCGCTGGGTCGCAGACCAACGACAACGTCGAAGCCACTGTCCTTGAGGTTCAGGGCATGAGCGCGTCCCTGGCTGCCATAGCCGAGAATTGCGATTTTTCGGTCGGCCAGTACGCTGGTATCGACGTCTGCTTCAGAATACATTTGCATGGTGGGTCCTTAAGATCTTCTGGCGATTGAGATAAAAAAAAACCCCACTATCCATCGGAATGCGGGGTTTGCGTTGTCTTTTCGAAATTACGCGCTACCCGCTGTGCCTCGTGATAAGAAGCAGGCGACTACGAAGCACGAGAAGTGCAAGAATCAAAACGGTGGTGCGCGAAAAAACCATATTGCTGAATCATGTTGTAAGGCCAGAATGATGTCAACCATGATTTAAACAGTTACGGCTGTTACTAAAGAACACAGATTAAGAACGAAATCTAAGCTCATAATTACAAACTATTTTATGCTTGCTGTCGGCCGGAGCAGCGGATACCTTATATTGGTGCCCTGTCCGAGTGCCAAAACACAGACGGAAGAAATGCGACGAAATCATTTGAGGGACCCGACAAGTGAAATTCTGAATGCACGGAATGTCGTTAACCTTGTCATAAACCTTATGCAGTTGTTGGGCTGGCGATATGCAGGCCATGTGGTATTCTTGCCAGCAGCAAAGAGGGGACCAAGAATAACAAGAGGAAAAGGTGGCGGGGAATCTCAGGCGGGAAGTCTGAGGAAGCCGGATTGAACAGAGAGAAAAAAGGTTCCAAAAATTTCATCGCCGCGCGGCGAAGGTGGAGAGGGCCGCGTGCGCATTTGGGGGTGCTTTCAGCATGTCCGGTTTTCATTTGTGCATGTATTCAACAATACGTTGCATCCCTCTCCATAATTTTAATTACAACATTACGACCCTTAAGGAGCGTTCATGAAACACTGCATTAGCAGCAGTCGGCGCATAACCAAAGTTCTTTTCGCAACCGCGGTGATGGCAATTTCCGGCAGCGTTTTCGCTCAATCCGTCGATCAGGTGCTACAGGCTGATCAACGTCGGTTGAATCTGGCTCAACAATCGCAGGAACGTATCAACGCCGTTGTGCAAGGTACGCGATCCCTGGAAGATCAGTACAGGGCGATTAACAAAGAGATCGACGGACTTAAGGTCTATAACCGACTCATGCGCGCCCAGGTAGAAGGGCAGACCGCGACCCTGGAAGACATCGGCCTCTCCATGGACCAGGTCGACGTTATCAATCGTCAGATCTTCCCATTGATGGAAAGAATGATCGATGGCCTGGACCAGTCGATTAAGCTCGATATTCCGTTCCTGATGGAGGAGCGTACCGGGCGCGTCGATAACCTCAAAGACATCATGTCGCGCTCCGACGTCAGTGTTGCGGAAAAATTCCGCAAAGTGATGGAGGCCTACCAGATCGAAAATGAGTACGGATCGACGATCGAAGACTACAAACAGTCGCTCACCATCGACGGTGCAACACGGTCGTTCAATATGCTTCGTATCGGTCGTGTCGGCCTTTACTTCCAGTCTGACGACACGAAGATTACAGGACGATGGGACAACGATAACCGAACCTGGGAAATCGACAATTCGGCTCGTAATGAAGTTCGCAAGGGTCTCAGGGTAGCGCGCCAGTTGGTCGCTCCGGAACTCATCATAATCCCGGTTTCTGCAGCGGAGGGCGCGTAAATGAAACGCATTACACTCATTATTGCGGCCGGCATCCTGAGCCTTGGCTTTGCAACAGCAAACGCACAACAAGACGAAGATGCACGCAGCATGGCGGAACTCCTGCGCCTGATCGAGCAGGGTCAAGCGCGTGACTCACAGGAAGCACGTCAGCGCGAAGCAGCTTTCGCCCAGGCACGTAACAACCAGCAATCGCTGTTGAATCAGGCTCGCGCAGAGCGCACGCGCGAGGAAAATACGAGTGCATCGCTTGAACAGCAGTTCGAGGACAACCAGCAGAAGATCATTACTGCCCGGCAGGCGCTTGACGAGCGACTCGGTGCCCTGAAAGAACTATTCGGCGTTTTGCAGACGGTGTCCGGCGACACGCAGGGCCGTTTCAGTGAGTCTCTGACGAATGTCCAGTATCCGGACCGCGGCAAGTTCCTCGTTGAACTCGGCAGCAAGATGGCCGGTGCCAGTAGTCTCGCATCGATTGAAGACATCGAAAGGCTGTGGGAAATGCTGCAGCGCGAGATTGTCGAGTCCGGGCGGGTCGTACGGTTCAACCACCTCGTCACCAAGGCGGATGGCGAAGAGGCAGATATGGAAGTGGTCCGCATCGGCGCTTTCAACCTGGTGTCTGACAATGGCTATCTCGAATACGATGCCAACGAAGGCTCAATTTCCGAACTGCTTCGCCAGCCGGACGGCCGCTATCTCAGCACGACGGCAGACATGATGGACGCCGCTCCGGGCGAGGTTGTCGATTTCGGTCTCGATGTGACTCGCGGCAGTATTCTTGGTTTGTTGGTCGAATCACCAACGATCAGGGATCGCATTGAGCAGGGCGGTATCGTCGGTTATTGCATCATCGCACTCGGTATCGTCGGCCTCCTGATCGCCATCTGGCGCTGGGTCGGCCTGTCCGGAGACAGCCGCAAGGTTGCAGCTCAGCTGAAACGCGAAACCGCAAGTACTGACAACCCTCTGGGACGCGTGCTTGCAGCGTATGAAAGCAACCGTGGAGCAGATACCGAGACCATTGAGCTCAAACTCAGTGAGGCAGCATTGAAAGAAATGCCTGGCCTGACCAAAGGTCTGCTGTTTATCAAGGTTGTCTCGGCCGTCGCGCCTCTGATGGGTCTGCTCGGTACGGTCACCGGTATGATCAAGACCTTCCAGGTCATCACTCTCTACGGCGCAGGCGATCCGAAGATGATGGCCGGCGGTATTTCACAAGCCCTGATGACAACTGTACTGGGCCTCGTTGTTGCCATTCCGATGGTTCTGCTGCACACGATCGTCAGCGGACAAAGCCGAAAGATTGTCAACATCCTCCAGTCCCAGAGTGCAGGCCTCGTTGCCCAGCATTCTGAGAAGAATGGCTAAAGGCCGAAAGGAGTCGAAATGCTTTGGGTTCTAGACAGCTTCGAAGCCATTAGAGACTTCATGAGTCTGGGTGGCCCGGTTCTCCGGGCCATTGCCGTGACTATCTTTCTGATGTGGGTACTAATTGTTGAGCGAATCATGTTTTTCCGCTCGACAATGAAAGATATGTCACGCCAGATTCATGACGACTGGGAGTCTCGGAAAGAACGCAAGTCCTGGGCGGCGCACCAGATTCGTGAGTTGATGATTTCGCGATTTGATGAAGCCTCCAACCGTGGGATTAATGTAATCCAGACGCTGGTAGCTCTTTGTCCACTGCTGGGCCTTCTGGGCACAGTGACGGGCATGATCAGTGTGTTTCAGGTCATGGCGGTATCCGGATCCGGAAACGTTCGCGCAATGGCCGCCGGTGTTTCACAGGCGACAGTTCCGACGATGGCAGGAATGGTCGGGGCGCTTTCAGGCGTTCTGCTTGTTACTTTGCTCAGCCGACGTGCGGCGCGTGAAGTTGAGTTCCTTGAGGACTCGCTCACGATGGACCATTAAGGAATACGAATGCGTAAGACTGATCTATCGATGGGGCATGACGACGACGGTGATGAAATCAACCTTACGCCGATGCTCGATGTTGTCTTCATCATGCTCATCTTCTTTATCGTTACCGCTTCTTTTATCAAGGAGGCCGGAATCGATGTTAATCGGCCGGACGCTCCGGTAACGGAGACCAAACCGGAAGATGCGAATATTCTCGTGGTGATCAATGCACAGGATGAGATCTGGATCGACCGACGTTTGATTGACCCTCGGGCTGTGCGCGCCAATATTGAGCGCCTGCATGCGGAAAATCCGCAAGGCTCGGTGGTCATTCAGGCCAACAAGAAGTCGACCAACAAGATGCTGGTATGGGTAATGGACTCCACGCGAAGTGCCGGAGTGTATAACATTTCCATAGCAGACCAGGGCTGAGCGGGAACTCAACAGGAAACCATCATGCGAAAGAATCATTCTCTGGGCCAGGAAGAAGAAAGCGAGGAGATCAATCTGACTCCGATGCTTGACGTTGTCTTCATCATGCTCATTTTCTTTATCGTGACCGCGACCTTTATTAAGGAAGCCGGTATTCAGGTAGAGCGACCAGATACGTTTACTGCAGACACGCAGGACGATGCGGCAATTCTGATCGCGATTAGTGCCAACGATGAGATCTGGATTGATCGAAAAGAAAGAGAACCTCAAGCAGTCCGGGGCGTTATTGAGCGTTTGCACGCCGAGAACCCGAAGGGTTCGATTGTCATACAGGCTGACGAGGATTCGACCAACGAGAAACTGGTCATGGTCCTGGAGGCGGCCAAGGCGGCCGGTGTTACCAACGTATCAATAGCGGCGGACAACAACTAGGAACAACACAGCGCGGGAACTGTCAATAATACCAGGTTCGCCTGGCATGACTGAGACGAAGCAGCGCAGGCTGCTGAGGAGAACTGGACCATGATAGGTCGATATGTATTTTCAATCGTAATAGGTACTGTAGTTACGCTGAGCCTGTTGTTCATCATGCAACTGCTCATCGTTACCGGTAAGCAGGCCCTGACGGACCCGCGCGAGCGGCACAAGCTTGAATTCGTTCGCGTGAAGCGCAATGAAAACGTCAATACTCAGGACCTCACACCTGAGAAGCCGCCGAAACCACCCGAGACTCCACCGGAAACGCCGCCTCAGGATATGGACAATATCGATCCGGATGCGCCGTCTATCGACATTCCGGCGCCGACCGTATCGGCAGATACCAATATCGGTGGGCCAGGCGGCATGAACATCGCGGAGGGCGACTACCTCCCTATCGTTCGAGTGGCGCCGGTATATCCTTCGCGCGCATTGTCGCGCGGGCTTGAGGGCTTCGTCGATATGTCGTTTACCGTAACAACGGCGGGAACCGTCAAGGATCCGATCGTTCTTCAGTCAACGAGTAGTCTCTTTGAAAGAGCCGCCGAACGCGCGGTGTTGAAGTTCAAATACAAGCCACGCGTTGTTGACGGCGTACCGGTTGAAGTAAAGGGTGTAAAAACACGTATCACCTTTGAACTTGAAGATTAAGGTCGGTAGATAACCACTGGCGGGAAATCTATCCAAAGGATATTTTCAGTATGAATACTAGTCATCGAATCTCACTCAAACTGTGCATTGCGCTGTTGGCAGGCATGCTCGCAAGTGGCGGCGCGTTTGCTCAGGGCAGCGGACAGGCCGACAAAGACGACGATACAAAGACCAAACAAGCGCAAGCTGTTAGCAAGGAAGTCTATGAAAAGATTCTTGCGGCACAGGAAATGGTTGACGCCAAGAACTATCAAGGTGCACTGCGGTCGCTGAACAGCCTGTACAACCCGGATAAGCTGACAGAGTATGAGCAGGCTAATGTCCTCAACTACCTGGGCTTTGTTTACTACAATATGGACAACATGCCGCAGGCGATCGCAACGTACAAAAAGCTGCTTGCGATCCCCAGTCTCGAGCCGCAAATGGCAAAGTCCACGACTTTTACCCTGGCGCAGCTACTCACGGTCGAAGAAAAGTACGGCGAAGCGCTGACAACCATCAACAAGTGGTTCACATTGGAACCCAATCCGGCACCGGAGCCGTTCATCCTCAAAGCACAGATTCTGTACAACCTGAATCGCTACAAGGAGATGATTGCGCCGATTGAAACGGCGATGAACGTTGCGACCAGCCGCGGCAAGCCGCTCAAGGAAGATTGGTACAACTTGCTGAATTTCGCCTACTTCCAGGAAGAAAACTACACCAAGGTCCGGGACATTCAGATGACCTTGCTGGAGAACTGGCCCAAGAAGCGTTACTGGAAGTCCCTGGCTGGCGCCTTCACCGAGTTGGGGCAGGACGACAAGTTGATCTATGCCTACGACGCGGCATATACGCAGGGCATGCTCGAGGTTGAAGCCGAGTTTGTCACAATGGCACAGCTGTTCATGCAGGCCGAAGTTCCTTACAAAGCAGCGATGTTGTTACAGGAAAAAATCGACGCCGGCGTCCTGACCAAGAATGAGAAAAACTATCGTTTGCTGTCCCAGGCATGGCAACTTGCCCAGGAAGACGCGAAGGCAATTCCTGCCTTGAAAGCGGCAGCTGCACTCGCTGATCACGGTGAGCTGGACGCGCGACTCGCAAATAGCTACCTGAATATCAGTGACTATGGAAATTGCGTGACTTCTGCGCGAAATGCCGCGCGAAAAGGCGGCCTCAAGAGTCCTGACAATATTCAGATTACGTTGGGTATGTGCCTGTACAACGAGCGCAAATACGAAGAATCCAAAGCGGCATTTCGTGAAGCAGGCAAAGTTCCACGTTCACAGCGGACCGCCAATCAGTGGATTCGTGTTATCGATGCTGAAATTGAACGCAATCGCCAAATTCGCCTTGCCGAAGAGGCTGCTCAGAAGAAACGCAGGGAAATCGAAGCTCGTAAAGCCAGTAACGCACGTGCTTAACATTTAAAGCACTTGTCGCCTAAACGGGCGTTGACCGTAACGGGTCAGCGCCCTTATTATTTCGCGCCTTCGAAATCAGGAAACCAGCAATGCCGAAAATCATTTTCATAACTCCGGACGGGATACGACATGAGGTCGACGTTGAAAATGGCTACTCCGTCATGGAGGCCGCCATCAACAACAACATTGACGGCATTGTGGCCGAATGCGGCGGCGCATGCGCCTGTGCGACCTGCCACAGTTATATCGACGAGGCATGGCTCGACAAGGTCGGTGAAATGGATGATATGGAAGACAGCATGCTGGACGCCGCTTACGAACGAAAAGACAATAGCCGGCTGACATGCCAGATAGAAGTATCCGACGATCTCGATGGTTTAATCGTGCACGTCGCCGAGAACGACAATTGAATTCCTCGAAGGAGTGCTCAAAATGACAATATCTGCAGGTGAAAAAATGCCGTCCGGAACGTTCGGTATCATGACGGACGCCGGGCCGGGCGCAATCTCAACGGATGAACTGTTCGCCGGCAAGAAAGTCGTGCTGGTGTCAGTTCCGGGCGCGTTCACGCCAACCTGCTCAATGAATCACCTGCCGGGGTTCGTCGAGCAAGCGGCGGCCATCAAGTCGAAAGATGTCGATACAATCGCTTGCATGGCGGTTAACGATGTATTCGTTATGGATGCCTGGGGTAAGGATCGCGGTGTCGGAGACGACGTGCTGATGCTTGCTGACGGCAATGGTGAATATGCAGAAGCCCTCGGGCTCGAACTCGATGCCAGCGGCTTTGGGATGGGCAAGCGCGGACAGCGATTTGCAATCATTGTCGACGACGGTGTGGCAACCCATGTTGCGGTCGAGGCACCGGGAAAATTTGAAGTCAGCAAGGCTGAGGCAATTCTGGCGGCGCTGTGACGAGAGCCGGATGGCCGCTAGCCTCGTTTAGAGAGCGTCGGTCAGTTCCGGTACGATGCTGAAGAGATCGCCCGCGAGGCCAATGTCGGCGACCTCAAATATCGGTGCTTCTTCGTCCTTGTTAATCGCGACAATTGTTCCGGCATCCTTGATGCCGGTCAGGTGTTGAATAGCACCGGAAATACCGATCGCAATATATAGGTCCGGTGCAATGATCTTGCCGGTCTGTCCAACTTGCATTTCATTCGGCACATAGCCTGCATCGACAGCTGCCCGCGATGCGCCTACACCGGCACCGAGCTTGTCGGCCAGTTTGTAGATGATGTCGAAATTCTCGCTGCTACCGAGCGCGCGACCACCGGACACCACGCGGCTGGCGGTCTGGAGGTCCGGCCGATCCGATGCACCGGACTGAATATCAATGAACCGGGTATGCGTTGGCAAATCCACGTTCACCTGCGTTTCGCTGATTGGCGCCGAATTGCCGCCGGCGGCTGCGGTGTATGACGCGGTTCGAACCGTCGCAACGACGACCTGGAGTGGCAACGCCTCGACCGTAAGGACTGCATTGCCCGCATAAACCGGTCGCTTAAAGCTGTGGCTACCCAATACAGTCATGATATCGCTGATCTGGTTGACGCCCAGCAAAGCCGCAACGCGGGGCATCAGGTCTTTTCCAAACGTCGTCGACGGTCCGAAAACATGCGAATAACCGTCGCTGAGCGCTACGATTTGCGGGGCCAGCGTTGCGGCGAGCAAGTGACTGTTTTCTTCGCGCTCAATAGTAAGCACGCGAGCGACAGACTGGATGTCCGCGGCTTGAGATGCGATCTCGCTGGCTGATGACGCGAATACAGCGACATCGACCTCGGCCCCAGGGATTCCGGCTGCACAAGAAACGACTTTCGCCGTGCTCGGGTTCAGTTCGATTCCATCGTGTTCAGCAATTACCAATACTTTTGACACTAGATCAGTCCTTTATCTTTCAGTGCGGCAACAAGCCCCGCGACATCATCAACCATGATGCCGCGCTCGCGGCGGGCCGGCGGTTCGTAGGATATTTCACGGACTATCGGCCCGGCATCGATGCCGAGATCCGTGGCGGGAACAATATCCAGTGGTTTCTTCTTCGCCTTCATGATGTCGGGTAGTTTGACGTAGCGCGGTTCGTTCAACCGGAGGTCAACAGTAATAACAGCCGGCAAGTCGATTTCGTTGGTTTCCAGCCCGGCATCCACTTCCCGGGTCACCCTGGCAGTATTGCCATTCAGTTCGATCCTGGAGGCAAATGTCGCCTGAGGCCGATCCCAGATAGCTGCCAGCATTTGCCCCATCTGGTTGTTGTCGCCGTCGATCGACTGCTTGCCCAAAAGAACCAATTCGGCATTCTCGCGGTCAACAAGGGCCTTGAAAATTCTGGCAACGCCCAATGGATCAAGCGCATCATTTGTTTCGACCAGTATTGCGCGATCCGCGCCCATGGCAAGGCCCGTGCGGAGCTGCTGCTGGGATTCGCTGCTGCCAATCGAGATCACGACCACTTCATTAACCTCACCGCGCTCTTTCATTCTGAGGGCTTCCTCGAGCGCGATCTCGTCGAACGGATTGATGCTCATCTTGACGCCGTCGGTCTCCACCCCGCTACCATCGCTTTTGACCCGCACGCGAACGTTGTAATCAACGACTCGTTTCAAGCCGACCAGGATTTTTTCCACTAAATGCTCCTCGTTACCTTTGGCAGTATTGCGAATCAGTCTCGCGGCCGGGTATTGTCCAACAGGGGCACAATGCAAACAAGGCCAAATCTGGGTCGTACGGGTGGCAATAATGAGCAATCATCAATTAATCAGCACCGGCGAACTGCTTGAGCAACTGGGCGACGATGGACTGTGCGTTATCGATTGTCGCTTCGACCTGTCCGACACCCAGGCCGGACGCAGGGCGTACTTGAACGCCCATATTCCGGGAGCGGGATTCGTCGATTTAAACGAAGACCTTGCAGGGGCGCCGGGACGGGGCGGCCGGCACCCGCTACCGTCAGCGGAGTCAGCGGCGGCGTGTTTCGGGCGACCGGGAATCAATTCTTCCATTCGTGTCGTCGTCTACGATGGCGGAAGCGGCGCAATGGCCGCGAGAGCGTGGTGGATGCTGCGCTGGTTGGGTCACGAGCGTGTTCGGCTTCTTGACGGAGGGTTCGATGCATGGTCTCAACAACATTATCCGTTGCAATCCGGTGCGCAAAGTTTCAAAAGCAGGACATTTTCAGCGCAGCCAAGAAACGAGCGGATCGTGAGGAGCGAAGATCTCGTCATGTCTGGGGACCACGTCGCGTCCCTCAACTTGCTTGATGCCCGCGACCGATCGCGGTTTCGGGGTGATGTCGAGCCCATCGACCGGGTCGCAGGCCACATTCCCGGCGCCAAAAACATGCCATTCCAGGAAAGTCTGGCCGCGAACGGTCTCTGGAAAGCCCGCGATGTCCGTCGCGCGCAATGGATCGGGATGTTGAGTGGGGATCCGGACGCTGCTTCAATCGCCATGTGCGGATCGGGCGTCACGGCTTGTCACCTGGTGTTATCCGCCGTCGATTCAGGAATTCGCGAGCCGCAACTCTACGTTGGGTCCTGGAGCGCCTGGATCGAAGATCCGACCCGACCGATCGGGACCGGCGGAGGCTGAATCGAACCTGTTTCCTTGCGGATTTGGCGTAAACTTAATCCCGATTGTCGCCCCTCGGAGGTCCGAATGCTCGGAAACTTAATGCTCGAATCAACAGTCCAAAGGGTATGAGGAGTGAATATATTATGCCTATTAAACAAATAGTTATAACGCTTTTTGCAAGCGGATTATTAGCTTGTGCGGCACGCGACGAGGCGCCGGACAGTACCCGGGCAGGGGATGAGCGAACGGGATCGGATTGCATCTTTTCATCAAGTATCCGAGGATACACCGTACTCGATGAATCGAACCTGATCGTTGAAGCAGGAGCCCGCCGCCACTACCACCTGGTATTGCAGCGCAGGGCCTACGGACTGAAGTCTTCCTGGACACTTGGATTTGAGTCACCAACCGGTCGAATCTGTCCAGGCTTCAGTGAAGTGCACTACAACGGCGGCATGGACAGCGGATCAATACGCATTCATTCAATTCGAGAATTGAGTAAAGAAGAACACGATTACTTGTTGATTCAATACGGAAAAAAGAAACCGGAAATCGAACAAACACCTGTG
Source organism: Proteobacteria bacterium UBA1847 (assembly GCA_002338605.1). Classification (GTDB taxonomy): domain Bacteria; phylum Pseudomonadota; class Gammaproteobacteria; order Steroidobacterales; family Woeseiaceae; genus UBA1847. Next base: position 15,435 of record DDIP01000010.1, read on the forward strand.
CCCAATGAAGTTCAAGGCGCAGAGGTAGAAGAGCTGGACCCAGCTGCCTCCGGCGACTGAGTCACGCAATCCGCAATCTCCGTGCGGACCC